>DATKIP010000011.1 GCA_035544015.1 Candidatus Saccharimonadia bacterium | reverse complement strand
ATCTCTGGAGCATCATCGGTGATTCGGGTTTTGTTGTCAGCGCCGTTGTGTCATCAGCCTAGTACTACAACGAGGGTTCACTCTCGTTGGGTAATCAGTGCGAGGCGACGCTTGCGATGTGAGAGATACGCCGCATGGTTTCTCTGCTGGTGATAGGCCAGGATGTCAAGCGCCAACTGCGTGTCAAACTCGCGGAGGGGCAAGACGGTCGCCAACACCATCACGACTTGGGGCAGCGTCACTGCTGGGGCTTTTTTTTAACCGTAGGCTCATGCGCACCACAAAGAAGTGCGCCAGAATGACCAAGGTCATATGATGATGCCATCCCGTCCAACTCCGTACCTCATAATCGCCCATCCCCAGCAGTTGCTTGCTGTCTTCAAAGCACGTTTCTATGGGCCACCGCATGCCGCTCATGTGCACCAGTTTTTCCAGCGCCGTGTCACCAGGAGCATTGCACAGGTAGCTCTTCAACTCTCCCGTCTCGACGTGCCGACGCAGCACCAACCAGACCTCAGGACCGGGCAACGTGTCCCGCACAGCCACCACCCGTATGGCAGCAAACTCCGCTACCATTGGTCCTTGGCTGCCTTCTTTGATGGTCTGGCGTGTCCACGCCTCAGCGGGCAGCGCCCCTGCCACTTCCAGCACCGTCCGCGCCTGTGGAGCACCATCCACCAAGCGCTCCCGCTGCGGGCGACGGCCGCGCCCACGCCTCGGCGGGATGTGGGTGGCCGGGCGCTCTTGCCAGACTCGCGTGGTGTGGGGCACTTCAGTAAAATACCACAAGCCCAGCCCCGCGACGCCATCCAGAAAGCCTGGGTTGCCCCCAAACGCCTCATCCGCCACGACCCAACGACACCGCAGCGTCTGGCTCTTGACCACCGTAGCGAGCATCTCCTGGGCCAGCGCGGGCTTGGTTTTGAAGGGGAGATCTGGCGGCAGACCACACTGCTGGCGCCGTGCCGTATACGCGTCATCGGTGAGCCATTCTGCGGGCACATACAACCGACGATCCAGTACGGTGTAGCCCTGGAGACTGCCATAGCCCACAAACACACCGGCTTGGCAGTTGGCCCGCTTGCCCAGTTCCCCGCAGTATTGACGCTTCACACCAACGGAATGGCTGCCCTGCTTCGGGAAATCACTCCCATCAACCATCAGCACGCCATCGTCGGCACCCAGGTCCGCTTCCACTTCTTGCCAGTGCTGGTGCAACAGCCGCTCATCGTTCCACGGCCCTTCGCTGATAAAGGACTGCATGGCCCGTACCGCCTTGGGAGCGACACCATCCACCGCCAGCACCATCGGCTCGATCGACTTGCGTGGCAACGTCGCCAGCAATCCTTGGAGATAGGAGTGCGCGGCTTCCCGTTGTTCACGCCGCTGAAACAACGGGCTGTAGATGGCGTGATAGACGCGCAACTCCTCCACCAGGTGCTCAATATCGTGGATCGCCAAGTCCATCTTGGGCGTGGTCTCGATCAGGTCCAGCATACTGCCCTCCTTCCATGCAGGATTGACGGGCAGCATTACACCACATTTCGAAACCTCGTTGTAGTACTAGTCTCTGTGCACTAGAACTGATGGAGACGTCGGCCATGCAAGAAAGCCCGGGAAGCCGCAGCGTGTTGTTGCTGTCGTGGGTGCGACTGCTTCGACCTAAGCAGTGGGTGAAGAACGTCTTCATGCTCCCAGGGCCGTTATTCGGCCACATACTTCTCAACTGGCACAGCGTGGGGCGTATCGGTGGGGCGTTTGCCATGTTTTGTCTGCTATCGAGCGCGGTGTATGTGGTCAATGATGTGTTAGATGTGGAAGAAGATCGAAATCATCCCGAAAAACGATCTCGTCCCGTTGCG
>DATKIP010000010.1 GCA_035544015.1 Candidatus Saccharimonadia bacterium | reverse complement strand
GGTGTAGTTGTCGAAGCCGGCAGCGGTACCAATGACAATGAGGAAGAAGATGAGAATAAAGAAGACACTGGCAAGGTTGCGGAAGGTACCCCAAATGCCAAAGGCGGTTTTGTAGTCGGGACTGGAGCTGTCGAGGGGGGGTTCTTTGAGGAAGGGCACGATGACTTTGTCGCGGATGGTGTCGACGACGCTCACGAGCAGTTTGATGGCGCCGCAGATGAGCCAGCCGAATGAGCCGGCTTGGCAGTCTACCGGATCGGCGCTGCCCCCGCCGGTGCCCGCGGCCGAGGATGAAGCGATGTCGATGGGACTGCTGGTGATGCCTGGAGGGCCGCTGCAGCCGGTGAGTGGTGCGGCATTGAGTGTGCCGGTGGCGCTGCCATCGGGCTTGGTGACGACGCTGCTGATGGTGGCGGCGATTTTGCAGCCGGCGATGTCAAGCTGGGGAGTGAGGATGTAGTTGTTGCCATTTTTGACGAATACGCCCGCTGGTGGTATGCGACCACCTTGGTCGAAGACTCCCTTCGCGCCGACGATGTTGCCGGTTTGTGAGTCGAAGATGTAGGTTTCGCCTGCGGCAGTGGCGGGCGGCGCGTACGCAAAAAGCGCTGCTACACTCGTAAAGAGCGTGAGGAATACGCCAAACAACCGCCTCTTCATGGCCTCAAGTATAGCATTAGCAATTTCGGAGTGGCTAGTTAATTGTGTCCGGGCGCAGCGAACCCCCGATCGGGTTCACTAATCGGGGGTAAGGGCGCCCAGATCGGGGGCGCTCGGCGGTGCGCTCAGTCGTCGGGTGAGCAGGTTGCCGGGGTGGAGCCGGCGGGGCAGGTCTTGCGGGCGATGAACGCGGTGGGTACTCCATTGATGGGGTACTCCCAGCGCTCCAAGACGTAGAGCGTGCCGACGGTGGGCTTGCCGTCCAGGTAGTAGCGCACCGACGAGTTTGGTCCCAGGCTGGCTGGGGTGACATCGCCGGCGGTGACCGGCTGGTTGATGTCGACCTTGACCGTGTGGATGCCGTCGGAGCGCGACACGGGGTAGGACGGGTCCGACTCTCGCATTACGACGCTGGCGGCGGCGTACGGGATGCCGGCGTACGGGTTGAGCGGGAAGCCGGCGGCCGTACCGGTGGGAACGTCGCTGGCCCAGAAGTTGGTGTACTCCACCCACTCTGTGGTGCGGGCGCTGAGTGGTGGCACCGGCATGGTCTGGCCGGTGCTGACGTAGTACTCCACGTGGCGCCACCATTCGGTTTGCCGGCCGACGATGCCGGCCTTCATTGCGTCGGAGCCTGGCTTGGCGCCGATCGGCAGCTCGATGGGATGGCTCGGGAAGAGATCCGAGGGCTGCGGGGCAGCGTGGGCCGGCGGGGTGGTGGGGGCGTGCGTGATCTCGGCGTTGCCCGCCGGGTACGTGGGGCCGGAGTGTGGGTCCGATCCCAGGGCGGTGCCGTGCCGGGGTGTGCCGGCTGGGGCGTTGGACGAGCCCAGGGCGGCGATCGCAAGGATGACCAGCAAGATGATGCTGATCGCCGGCGCGGCGTAGACCGAGGCGTACCAGAGTGGCTGGTGCTTGTGCGATGGACGCTGCGGGCCGGGGTCGCCGGGCGGGCGCAGGTCTGTTGCTACACTCATCTCCGGATCCTCTCATCCGTTGACGTGGACTAGAGCGGGACTGTTCATGTGCTGGATCTCACCTCGCGTGGAGTGGAAAACCTTAAGCTTATTATACTTCTAATTGCGCAAATCGTCAATGCAATTTTGGAGCGTTAGAATTTTGACTTATGGACCCTCTCATCGGTACAATGCAGCCAATGAAGCGTGTTGGATTGGTTTCGTTGGGCGTGGCGGTGGCCGTTTTGGCCGCAGCTCTTCATATGGGTGTGGCGAATGCGGCGCTTACCTGTCCCGGAGGCCAAGTGCCAGCTGATAACGGGATTTGCATCGGTCAGCCGCAGGATTCGAGCTCGCCGGCGCCGGTGGCTACGACTTCGCTCGATCCTCTTGCAGACAATGGCAAGTTGGTGTGCATTTCGGTGCCGGTGCTGTCGAACTTTTTGCATAAGGGTGACTGTACGGGTAATACCGTGCAGGTACCGTCGGATCAGCCGGGTGGGCCGATTTTGTTTTACCTCAAAATGATCTTGGCGCTCGTAAATGGTCTGGTGGGGGCAATAATTTTGCTGGTGTTCGTGATTGCGGGCATTCAGTACATTACTTCGGCCGGCGACCCGACACGGGTGAAGGCGGCCAAGAAGCGCATTATTCAGGCGGTTACGGCTCTTGTGCTGTACATGCTGATGTTCGCGATTTTGAACTTCCTGATACCGGGCGGAATCTTGCTGTGATGCTTCAGCAGGTGGTGCAACCGTTCCATTTGGCGGCTGCGGGTACTGGGTGTGGTACGAGTACCGGCATTCTGCCGAGTTTGTACGATGGGCTGTGTACGGCCGGTGGCACAACGCCGCAAGTTCATTCGGTGGCGGATGTGGCGATTATCATCGGCAACTTGGTGCGCATTTTGATCGCGATTTCGGGCTCGTTGGCGGTAATTTTGCTGCTGGTGGCGTCGATTTACTACATTACGGCGATGGGCGATCCGGGGCGGATAAAGCGCGCTAAGGATATTATTTTGTATGACATGGTGGGGCTGGTGCTGATTATTATGGCGTACGCTATTATTACGTATATTGTGGGAGCGTTTTAGATGATGTGGGAATGGCTGCGCATGGGTGCGGCGGACATCAAGATCACGTGCGATGAGATTGGTGGTTGTGCCGGTAAGGCGAACACGCCGACGCTTGACGTGGCGCTGACCAATATTGTGCAGGCGATTGTGGGAGTGATCGGCGGGCTGGCGCTGATTTTTGTGATCGTGAGCGGCTTGCAGATGGCATTGGCGTCCGGTAGCCCCAAGCGGTATCAGCAGGCTCGGGAGTCGTTGATTTATTCGATGGTGGGCGTGGCATTGGCGATTGTGGCGTATGGAATCGTGTTTTTCGTCGCGAATGCTTTGTAGCCAAGGTGTGCGGAGGGGTTTATTATGATAACCATGAGAGGTACGGGTGATGAGTAGTTTGGTGGCATTCTTGGCTGACGCTAGCACCACGATCACGGGTGGTCTGGACGCGGCGTGTGGCGACTCTTGCAATAAAAACACGCTGAGCCACGCTTTCTTGAATATCTCGACGGCGCTGACGTTTGTGATTGGCTCGGTGTCGGTGATTATGATCATTGTGGGCGGACTGCGCTATGTGTTGTCGCGCGGTGATGCCAAGCAGGCAGAAGCCGGCCGCAATACGGTTTTGTACGCGGTGATGGGGGTCGCGATCGCCATTGTGGCGTATGCGATCGTAGCGTTTGTGAATGGTAGTATCGGGCGGTAAATGAGGAGATGGCGGTGAGGAGATTAGCGGTATTGTTGGGTGGAACGATGGTTGGCATGATGCAGTCGGTGGTGCTTGTGCTGGGCTTGGGCGTGGTGTTGGCGGCGCCGATGCCAGTGTTGGCGGCGCCCGCGACGACATGTAGTGATCCGAGCCTGGGCGGTGCGATTACCGATCCGATTGGCTCGGGGGCGGCGTGTTCTAAAGGGGGTAGCCAGAGGCAGACGTTGTTTGGGCCGGGAGGCGTGTTTACATCCGTGGCTAATACGTTGACGTTTGTGGTGGGGGCGGTGTCGGTGATTTATTTGATCATCGGCGGTTTTCGGTACGTGACCTCTGGCGGTGATTCCAAGGCGGTGACGGCGGCCAAGGATACGATTTTGTACGCGATCATCGGAGTGGTGGTGGCGATCGTAGCGTTTGGTGTGGTCAACTTCGTGGTTAATTCTTTGGCACAGGCAAGTTAGGCGTTTGTGGCGTTGGCCTCTACATTGCATTGCGTTAATGCTTATGCTAAGGTCTGCTCAAAGTGAATCGTATATATAAGGAGTATTCATAACGATGGGTATAGAAACATTAGCTAAGAAAGTGGCGGTGTCACTCCAGGCCCTCGTGATGGTGCTCGGTGTGAGCTCGGCTTCGGTGGCGGCAGTGACCGTTTCGTCGGCGCCGGTGTACGCGCTGGCGAGCGATTGCAATACTGGCCAGATCAACGGCAACGCGGACAGCGATCCGCTGAAGGCCGGCACTGCTTGTTCGCAGGGTGGTAGCCAGCGAGAGAGTTTGTTTGGCCAAGGCGGCATCTTTACCGTCATCGCTAACACATTGATCTTCATTGTGGGTGCTATCTCGGTGATCTACTTGATCATCGGCGGCTTGCGCTACGTGACCTCGGGTGGTGACTCCAAGGCGGTCACGACTGCTAAAGACACCATTCTGTACGCTATCGTGGGTATTGTGGTGGCGGTGATATCGTTTGCGCTCGTTCAGTTCGTGGTCAATGCTTTGTCTACTGCTAGTTAGCTTTCGGTCCATTGGAAAAGAGAGGCCCGCGAGGGTCTCTTTTTTGTTGGCGCGGCTGTGTGTGGGGCTCCGGCGGAGAGACGCACCGGCTTGGTCCCACGAACTCTACCTCCGACTTCCCTCTTTGCTGGGTGTTGTCTGGCGTGAGCCTGTCGCCGGTGCGTCTCTCCTCTGGAGCCCCGGGGCTGCGGGGATAACGAAAAAAGCACCGCAGGGCGGTGCTTTTTGGCGCAGGCCTTTTGAGGGGTCTAGACGACGGGCTTGACCTTGATCTTTTTGACTTTGTCTTGGGCCACCTTGGGGATGGTGACGGTGAGGACGCCGTCCTTGAGGCTGGCGGCGGCTTTCTCGGCGATGGTGGAGGTGGGTAGGATGACTGACCGGGAGAAGGATCCCCAGTAGCACTCTTGTACGTAGTAGTGCTCGCGGTCGACCTCTTTTTCTTCGACGCGCTCGCCACGGATGGTGACGACGTCTTCGGCCACCTCGATGTCGATTTTGTCCGGCGTGACGCCGGCGATGGGGGCCTTGATGACGACGTTTTCTTTGGTCTGGTAGACGTCAACGGCCAATTGGCCTTCGGCCTCCGCCATCCAATCTTCCTCGCCCTCTACAGGTGCATCGAGGAAATCATCTTGTAGTACGTTATCTTGATCGTTCATAGCAGCGTTTTTCTTGCCCGGCATGCAGGTGAGTCTCCGCGTTAATGGCTTGTGGGATTCTCGTGCCTGCTTTTGTGATTTGCGGTGCAGGCAGCTTTTGCCTATTATAGCGGGACGTTCAGATGAAAGGCAAGTTGGCAGATGATTCTCGACCGGTTACTCTCGTTTTTGACCCCGGTGCAGTGTTTGGAATGCGGTACAGAGGGCGCTGTATTGTGCGCAACCTGTGTGCGGGCAGGGCGGCAAAATTTGCGGCCGCGGTGTTTTGGGTGTGGCCGCAACTCGCTGGGCGGTGCCACTTGCATGATCTGCCGCGAGCAATTTAGCTTGATGGGCGCAAGCGTGGGAGTGAGTTATGCGGGTTCGGTGCGCGAGCTCATCTTGCGTCTGAAATTTCATCGGTTACGCGTGGCGGCCGAGGTGGCGGCGGAGCTGGTGGTGAGTGGTTTGCCGGAGGATATGCGCGTGGATGTGGTGACGGCGGTGCCCATATCGCCGGCTCGGTATCATGAGCGGGGGTACAATCAGAGCGAGCTTATTGGCCGACGGGTGGCGGCGCGCCTGGCACTCCCCTACGCGTCTTTGCTGGTTCGCACTAATTCGGCCCATCAACTGGGCGAGGACCGGCGCACGCGCTTGGAGCAAGTGCGAGGCGCGTTTGCGGCTTCGCGGCGGGTGGACGGCCTGAGGGTTTTGGCGGTGGATGACGTGATTACTACCGGCGCCACACTGAACCAATGTGCCGAGGTTTTGAGGCAGGCGGGAGCCGAATGGATTTGGGGCGCAGTGGTGGCGCGGCGTATGCGGGATGCCGGAGATTTGGCATAAGCGTTTTGGTCGATGTTTGCTACAATCGAGGAATGATACGGCTGGCTCTCGGATTACTCTACCTGATTCTCTTTATCATTCAGGCCGTATTTTCCTACTCATTTTCGGATTATAACTTTCATTCGTCTCCCCTGTTGTTTGTGCTGGGGGGGCTGGGAGCGCTGATGACGGCAGTGTGGTGGCGGCGGTTGCCGGCGCGCCTCGATTGGCTGCTGGTAGCGGCGTTACTGGTGGTGGCGGTGGCGACTTTTCCGGGTACCTCGCGGGATCACCTGCGATATTTGTTTGACGGCGAAATGATTCGAATCTGGCATTTGTCGCCGTATGTGCATCTGCCGTACGAGGTGCCGGTCGATCAGTATTCGCAGCCGTTTGCGCATATTTGGTGGACACGGATTCCCAGCCCGTATGGCCCACTGTGGGAGGCCATGATGGTGGGGGTGAATTTCATCAGCAATAATCGGTTGGTGGGCGGGCTCATAGCGCTCAAATTGCTGAATCTGGCTGGGCTTTTGGCTTGCGCGTGGTATTTGTACCGGCTTACCGGCAGAAAGTCAGTTGCCTATGTGCTACTGATCAATCCGGTGGTGCTGGCCGACACCGTGGCTACGCCCCACACCGATATTGTGATGGCGGCGTTCTTGTTGATGGCGGGCTATTACCAGCGGGCGCCGGTCCGGGGATTGCTGACGGCCGCGGCGGTGTTGATCAAGCCGCATATGATAATCTTTTGGCCGTTTTTGGCCAAAAGTTGGCGTCAGGGCGTGGTGGTGGGCGTTTGGGTGACGGTGGCGCTGGTAGGTCTGCTGCTGGCGCTGAAGCCGTTGGTGGGATTTGATTGGCTGCCAATGGTACAGGCGGCTCAAGGGGGTGGTGTGACGGCGCGAATTTCGCTGTTGATGTATGGCTTGTTTCCGTGGGCGCCGGCTCAATATATTTATTTGGCTTCATATGGCCTTTTTTTCGCGGGCTACGCAGGGATTTTTTGGTTGTATGTGCGTCATCGGGTGTCGAGTTGGGAGGCTTTGGCGTTGGCAAGTTTGCTGGTGCCATTGTGCCTGACGGGGGTGCTGCTGCCGTGGCATTTCATGCTTCCGATTACGCTTTTATTGCTCAGTGATAAGCGGATTGCCAAGATGGGTGTGCTGTTTTTTACCTTTCTGGTGATGCGGTCGGCGGTGTCGGTGTTGGAGCTCTTGATAACGGCGGTGGTCGTGATGATGGGGTATTTGATCGTGCGCGAGGTGTACCATCGTTTGTCGGAGCCACGGGGCTTGCTGTTGTGGGCGGTTGAGGGTTTGCGCTCTTAGCCTAGCCATTTTTGCTAAAATGTGTTATGAATTGTACGGCTTTTCGTTAGCCAATCCGATGCAAGTCCAAACGAGCCCAAAGGGGGCATGCCATGCGGTATTCGACAGTGGACGACGCGGTGCGCAAGGTGCACGAAGAGCGGCAGTTTCCGACCGAGTTCCGGCCGGAGAGGGACATTCTTGGCTATATCTGGATCGTGATGGCCCTTCTGATCGCTGTGGCCACCTGGGCCGGATGGCGCTGGGTGGTTCCGGCCATCTTCTCGGAGCTCGACCGCAACCCGGATAAGCAGAGTACCGACAAGCCCATCATGGCGATCGCGGTCATACTGGTGACGGCAAGTTTGGTCCTCTGGTGCGCGGTGAATGTCTACAGATTCGCAGGGCGGGAGAAAATCCAGGCCGAGCGTTTCCGCGCGACGGTCATCGCCATGAAGTTCCCGCTGGAGAGTCATCTCGGCACGGTGCGGGAACTACTGGGGAGCACGGACCTGGAGGGCTACGACCTGCACTTAGCCTCGGGTCATCCGACGGTGATCTTCGCTCAGGCGCGGATAACGTGGGTCGACGGCATCGTTCACTTGAAGCCGGTTGGGCGCATGGATCTCTACGTCGACCTGTGGTCGCAGCGAGCCGGCCTCGGAGCCATGCTGGATGCGGTAGCGGCCAACGCGGCGGACCGCTAGCGAAGACCGAGGTGGGGGCCTGCGCCGTGTGCGTGGGCCCCCACCGGGAGCTAAATCTTGAGCAAAAAGCCAAATGCCATTATAGTTACTAACGTTCAGTGGCGTGGAGAGGTACCCAAGTGGCTGAAGGGGCGGGTTTGCTAAACCTGTAGGGGGGAGTAATCCCCCGCGAGAGTTCGAATCTCTCCCTCTCCGCCAGAGCAAGCACCCGACGCGTATAGCGATCGGGTTTTTGCTTGGGTAGAATGGGAAGGTATGACAAAAGAAACATTACGGTTATTTTGGCAGGCGACATGGCGCTACAAGGGGCTGCTGCTAGCCTCTGAAGCCGGCGCTATCTTGTGGGTTTTGACCTCAGAAATCGCCGCGCCGTTTATCGTGAGCCAGGTGATCAATCGGTTGTCGCATGCGGCAGCGGGAAGTTTGACGCTGGCGGATTTTGCGCCGTTTTTGTGGGCATATGTGGCGGTGCGGGTGGTGAATGTGGTGGTGTCGCGGGTCATGATGCAGCCGTACATTCGGCTGGAGCCCAATGTGACTCGTGACTTGGAGGACATGAGTTATAAGGCTTTGCAGAGCCATAGTATGGGATTCTTTGCGGATAATTTTAGCGGTGCGTTGGTGGCGAAGGTGAGCCGGTTTACGAGCTCGTATCAGAAGATTATTGAAACGGCGACCGGCGACTTTGCGATGCTGCTGTATCGATACGTGTTCATTATGGCGATTTTGTTTTACCTGAATGTGGTGATAGCGCTGGTGTTTTTGCTTTGGACGGCGATATTTAGTGGGTCGGTGGTGTATCTGCACCGGCGTAAGCTTAAGCACTCTGAAGCGGCGGCAGCGGCTCAGACGCTCGTGACAGCGCGGCTGGCCGATATTATCACCAATACGCTCACGATTCGGTCGTTTGCGCGGTCGGATGAAGAGCGGCGCGGCTTTGAGGGGCTCACGCAGGATAGGCGAGATTTGCGGTTTCAGGCGTATCGGTACGGCGATCAGATTCGGCTCTACAAGAGTGTGGTGATCACGGTGCTGAATATTTTGGTACTCGGATTGTCGATTTACTTTGGGTTGTCGGGCAAGCTGGGGATTGGATCGATTATTTTGATTCAGCTGTTTTTGTTCCAGCTGGTGAACCAATTGTGGAACCTGGGGCGGTTTATGGATCGTTTCGAGGAGTCACTGGCGGATGCGAACGAGATGACCGAGATTATTTTGCAGCCCAATGACGTGGTGGATCCGGCTAGGCCGGAAGCGAGCCGGATTGTGCGTGGCGCGATTGAGCTGCGGGACGTGACGTTTTCGTACCACGATGAGCGGCACGATGATGCCTTGCTTGATCGGCTGAAGATTGTGATTCCCGCTGGGCAAAAGGTGGGGCTGGTGGGGCCGTCGGGCGGGGGCAAGACCACGATTACGAAGCTGCTGCTGCGCTTTATGGACATTCAGAGTGGGGAAATTCTCATTGATGGGCAAAATATTGCGCATTTGCGGCAGGAAGACTTGCGGCGTTCGATTGCCTATGTGCCCCAGGAGCCACTGCTGTTTCATCGCTCCATTTTTGAGAATATTGCTTATGGAAAGCCAAAAGCCTCGCGCGAAGAGGTGCTGGCGGCGGCCAAAAAGGCGCACGCGGATGACTTCATCACCCAGCTTAATCATGGCTACGAGACGATTGTGGGCGAGCGAGGCGTGAAGCTCTCGGGCGGCCAGCGCCAGCGGGTGGCGATTGCGCGGGCGTTGCTCAAGGATGCGCCGATTTTGGTGCTTGATGAAGCCACCAGCTCGCTCGATTCGGTCTCGGAGCGGTATATCACCGAGGCCATGGGAGTGCTCATGCGGCGGCGCACGACGATTGTGGTGGCGCACCGGCTGTCGACCATCCGTCGGCTCGACCGGATCTTGGTGATCCGTGACGGTCAGGTGGTGGAGGATGGCTCCCATGACGAGCTGCTTGGGCGCGACGGTTTGTACGCGCAGTTGTGGTCGCATCAAGCGGGCGATCTGCTCGACGATCCGGCGGCGACTACGGTTTAGTCTTGCGGTGGTCGGCGAAGGTAGGCAATGAGGCGCGCTTTGAGCGCTGCGTAAACGGGCTTGCCGAGCACGGCAACGCCGGCCCCGAAGCATAGTTCGGCGACGACAAGGGTAATTATGAGCGTGATGCCTTTGTGCGGCAGTCGGCTGAAGGGAATAATGAGTTCGGCGATCCAGCCGAGACCGGCGAGATAGATAAGAGCGATGCCCAATTTGGCGCGCTTGGTACGCAGTTCGTTGATCATGGGTGTGATGGCGGAGGGGGTGGGATTCGAACCCACGGACCCGTGAAGGTCTCCGGTTTTCAAGACCGGTGCACTCGGCCGCTATGCGACCCCTCCAGGTAGTAGTATAGAGATATTGTACATGGGGTGCTAGTTGGGCCATAATGCTTGGCAAGAGGGAGTGAATATGCCGGACGAGGCGCCACAACAGCCAGAACCAGAAGCTCAGGAACAATTGCCGGACGAGACGGACGAAGGCATAGGTCCGGATGAACCCGGGGAATTGGATGAACCCGAAGAGCCAATAAGTTGGCAGGCTTCGGAATTCGTCCATCATCACAAGTCGCCCCTGTGGTATGGGGTGTTGGGTTTGATTGTTTTTGTCTTGGCGGCGGTGGCAGTGTGGTTGCATTTATGGCTTGAGATAGGCCTTTTTTTGGCAATGGGTGCAGCCGTGGTGGTGTATGCGCGCAAAGCACCCCGCACCCTGCTTTACGAGCTGGATGGTGACGGTCTCACGATTGATGGGAAAAAATACGGATTTGAGGATTTCAGGTCGTTTGGTGTGGTGGAAGATACGGAGTGGCATTCGATTGATCTGGAGCCGAGCAAGCGTTTTAGTCCCCGCATGGTGGTACTCTTCGATAGCAGTAGTCTGGATGAAATTGTGGAGCATTTGGAGCGTCACTTGCCGCGTGCCGACCGTGAGCCGGATGTGATTGAGCGTATTACTCGGTACGTGCGCTTTTAGGGTTTATTTCGAGCCCACGGTGTGCTAAAGTCTGACGGTACAATGGTCAAATATGCGCTCGTAGCTCAGTGGATAGAGCATCAGCTTGCGGTGCTGGGGGTCGGAGGTTCAAGTCCTCCCGGGCGCACCAGAAATTATACGTTTACAATAAGCACCTTCGGGTGTTTATTTTTTGGGGTACTGCTATGCCTGCGGGTTCTCGATGGGCGAGAATGTGCAAATTATGCCGCTATCTTATAAGTGGTTTTGCTTTTGTGAGTCTCAGAGGATGGGCGCTTGAGCTGCACGCGATTTGAAATTGCTCAACAAATGAGCTGAAATATGGTATTTTTAATTGGTTCTGGAGAGGTCGCATAGTGGACTAGTGCGCCGCACTCGAAATGCGGTGAGGTCGCAAGGCTTCCGTGGGTTCGAATCCCACCCTCTCCGCCAGATATAATACGTAGTTTTAAAAAAACGCTTTAAAAAGCGTTTTTTTCATGTTCGTGCTTATGGTTTGTTGGCTTGGAGACGGTCAATGAGTATCTGTTGGCTTTCGGCGGCGGGTATCTGGTTTTGGTCGATGTAAACGCTGCGGAGGAGTTGATGAGCGGCTAGGTCGCTGGGATTGAGCGCGATGGCTTCGACGAGAAAGTCGGTGGCCGTGGTGAGATCGGCGGGTGCATGTCGGTTGTAGAGAATGCGGGCTAAAAGTAGGTTGCGCTCAAATGAGGTGGGTTGTTGCACGAGTAAAACCCTTGAGCTCTCTGTGAGCCCGCTAGCATATAGCTCGCTGGCTAACGGTAGATTCCCGGCCTGAATGCGCGCAAGGCGCGTAGCGGTCTCTGGTGAGGCTACAAGTGGGGTCAGTGAGGGGATTTGGTTGGCTTGATTCCCGAGGGCGTAAACGAGCGCCGCCAGAATAATGCCGTCGTCGGTGTGGCCGGTGCCGAGGAGTGGCTCCACGTAGTCGGTGGCTTCAGTGGCGCGCCCGAGCTCAAGCAGGGTGCGGACGTGAAGGCGACTAGCCTCACTCCCCTTTCCGGCTTGGTCGAGCGTATCGAGGGCCTGCTCGGCATGTCCGGCGGTGATTTGGATGCGAGCCAGGCCGAGATAGGCGGATTGGTTGGCGGGATCGAGTAGGGTGGCTAGTTGGTAATCGGCGGCGGCCTCGGCTATGGGCACGCCAGCGGCTTCGCGGGTGAGCTTGTCGGCTTCGGCATGGGCCGCCGTGCGGACGGCGGGCCATGCGGCGGCCAGGGCGATGGCAACGGCGATGACGAGAAGGCCGGTGAGGCCGAGGAAGGCATTGGGGCTGGAGGATGGGCGGGTCATGATGGTTATGATTTTATCACGCGGAATGGTTCGGGTTTGAACCATGTGTTTTGGCTGGGTCTTTTTACATCATATAAAGTATAGAATATACCTTATATGGTTTAGAGTCGTCGAGGTGTCGTACGATTTGGCTCAGATATAAGCTAGTTTAGTCGTGAAAGCTGAGTTTCGAGCTTTTTAATCAAGGCTAGGGTTTCTGCGTGACGCTCACGAGTCTCCCCCACTATCTTGGCTGGGGCTGAGGCTAGGTAGCTGGCATTGCCGAGCTTGGCTTCGAGACCTTTCATGTATGTGCGCTTCTCGTTGAGCTGAGCCGTGAGCCGGGTGATGGTTTGAGCGATGGTTTTGTCGTCGGCGGCGAGCCAGGCTTTGGTTTGTGAGCTGTTGATCAGCAGGCCTTTTGATTGGTCGGCTTGTTTGAGCTCTAGGTTGCGGGACAGCCGGGCGATGAGTGGGCCATTGGCTGCCCAAAATGGGCTGGCGATATAGACGACGGTGGCTTTGTCGAGGCTGAGCTCGGCGCGGGTAGTACGGATTTCGCGGACGATTGAGACGACTTCGTCGAATTCTCGTATTTGTTGACGAGATAGATCGGCTTTTGTTCTTGTAATGTCTACTACGGGCCAAGGTGTGGTGATGAGCTGGGTGGATTGCCATGGCAGTTCGCTCCAGATGGCTTCGGATACGAAGGGGGCGATAGGATGAATGAGCTGCAAGATGGTTTGTAGGCCGTGGGTGAGCAGGTCGTGATTGGGGGAGATTTTGGAAGCTTCGAGATACCAGTCGGCGAAGTCGTCCCAGAGCAGGGCGTAGATGAGCTGGCCGGCCTCGGAGAAGCGGTAGTCTTCGATTGAGCTGGTAACGTCGTTGACGGCGGCGTTGAGCTTGGCTAGCATCCAGTGGTCGGCGGGGGAGTGGAGCTTGGGGGCAGTGGGGGAGTAGTTGTCGGGGAGCTGGCCGAGGATAAAGCGGGCCACGTTCCAGAGTTTGTTGTTGAAGTTGCGGTAGCCTTCGATTTTGGACTCGGAGAGGGGACCGTCGTTGCCGGCGGTGATGCCGATGGTGAGGGCCAGGCGCAGGGCATCGGTGCCGTATTTGCTGGTCATATCGAGGGGGTTGATGACGTTGCCTTTGGATTTGGACATCTTTTTGCCCGTGCCGTCGGTGACGAGGCCGTGGAGGTAGATGGTTTTGAACGGGACTTGGCCGGTCTTGAACAGGCCGAACATGATCATGCGGGTGACCCAGAGGAAGAGGATGTCGCGGCCGGTTTCCATGACCGAGGTGGGGTAGAAGCCACGCTCGAAGTCGCCGGTGGCCATGGTGGTGGCGTAGGGCCATTGGCCGGAGCTAAACCAGGTGTCGAAATTGTCGGTTTCGGCCTCGTAGTTGCCGGCGCCATAGGTGGCGATGGCCTCGGATTCATCGATGGCGATGATGTAGGCGGGCTTGGTGGTGTCGGAGCCGGCGTTGTAATACACGGGCACGCGGATGCCCCACCAATTTTGCCTCGAAATGTTCCAATCATGGAGGTTTTCGAGCCAATCGAGGGCGATTTTGGTGAAGCGCTCGGGGACGAATTTGACCTCGCCGGACTTGATGGCGGCGATGGCGGGTTTTTTGAGCTCGTCGACTTTGAGCCACCATTGTTCGACCACGAGGGGCTCGATGGGGGTGCCGCAGCGGTCGTGGATGCCGATGGAGTGGGTGTAATTCATGTCGACGTGGTCCATGAGGCCGCGCTCTTCGAGGTCGCGTGCGACCTGGGTACGTGCTTCGACGATGGGCATGCCGGCGTAACGGCCGGCGAGCTCGGTGAGGAGGCCGTCGGTGCCGATGACTTGTTTGACCTCGAGATTGTGGCGCAGGCCGATTTCCCAGTCGTTGTGGTCGTGGGCAGGGGTGACTTTCATGGCGCCGGTGCCGAACGCGGGGTCGATGTGGGGGTCGGCGATGACCTTGAGATGGATGGGGCCATTGAGATCCTCGGCCTCGATGGTTTTGCCGATGTATTTGGCGTAGCGTTCGTCCTTGGGGTTTACGGCAATGGCGGTGTCGCCGAATTTGGTCTCGGGGCGGACGGTGGCGAGCACGAATGGGCCGTACTTGATGTAGTACAGCGGGTCGACTTGGTCGCGGTGTTTGACTTCGATGTCGGCGAAGGCGGAGCGGCAGTGGGGGCACCAGTTGACGATGCGGTTGGCGCGGTAGATGAGGCCTTGGTCGTGGAGCTCGCGGAAGGTGTCGTAGACGGTGGCGACGATCTTGTCGTCGAGGGTGAACTGGAGGCGCGACCAGTCGGCGCTGAAGCCGAGGCTGCGGAGCTCATTGATGATGGTGGACTGGTTGCTGCGAGTGAACTTCATGACGTCGGCGTAGAACTGCTCACGCGTGAAATCGAAGCGGCTCTTGCCTTCTCCCGCGAGCAGGCGCTCGTAGACGACCTGGGTCTCGATGCCGGCGTGGTCGGTGCCGGGGAGCCAGAGCGTGGGGTGGCCTTGCATGCGGCGGTAGCGGATCATGATGTCTTCGATCACGAACATGGCAGTGCCCATGTGGATGTGGCCGTTGGCGTTGGGCGGGGGCATGATGATAGTGAACGGATCTTTTTTGGCCTTGAGATCGGGCTTGAACGCGCCGGAATCTTCCCATTGGGCGTAGATTTCGGGTTCGTATTTAGACGGATTATAGGCTTTGTCGAGCTCGTGGCTCATGAGTATGGTTCCTCCAACGTTGTCGTTATGTGGTGAGAAACGAGGGTAATTCGCTTGAGGGTAAGTGTAGCGGGTTTGAGCGGGATTGGGTAGGTTAAGCGGAAAGATTGTTAGGATAAGATGCTTGATAAGCACACCGTGTGCCCGCTGGTTTGCGCCAGCCTGTTCGAGGAGTGTCCATGACCGAGACCAGTCCTGTCCCTGCGCCGGCTCGCTCGCTCACCCGGTTAGCCGGTCCGTTCTCGGTGAGCAGTTCGTCTGCACCGCGAGCCTGCCCTGCGGCTTGTACTTGGGCCTGGTGGTGGATGAGGTCGGTTTGCCGGTTTTCGGGGATGATAGTCCTTCCTGGCCCAAGATAGGCATCTGGGGGTCCCAGAGTTGGGCCATCGTGGCTCCCTGGGAGAGGGAAGCAGACCCGGTGGTGCGAGGGCGTGTGCTCGACCGTCTGGCGGGGTCTGCTACGTTCTTCGGTGACCAGATGGTGCTTTCTGACCTGGTGGAGCTGTCCATCGCCATGGCCTTGCGCGACCGGAAGGAGCTTGATTGGGCCGGTCGGCCGGAGTTGCTCGCCTCGTATGCGGCCAAAGCCGTGATCTGGGTCGCGAGCAAGCTGCAGCTCATCGGCGGACCGCAGCTGGACGCCGAAGTGGCGTCGGGTACTGGCTTCGGCGGCTTTCCGCATCAGGAGGAGGTGAATGTCCAGGACGTCGTGGTCTATCTGGCTCTGCCTCGGATCACTCAGGCGGTTCAGGTCGCGTGAGTGATCGGCTCCTCGGCGTGCATCGCCGGGCCCTGCATCGGGGCTCGGCGGTGTAATCCCGTAAGCTTCCACGCTATAAGCGTGGCTTTTTGTTGGTTAAGTGGCTGTGGCCCAGCCTCACTTCGAGTGGCTCGGTGATTTTTGACACAAAGTGTCATTTTTTACTGATGCATATTAATGGGCTCGTCACGGCGAAGAAGATTTAGGAAATTTTGAGACTCAGGTTTTTGGGGTAGATCTCAATGTGATGGCTGAGGTGACCAAGGACAATCACTGATACTATTATTTTAACTTAAGGGATGGGAGGTGCTGGTGCTGGTTTTTGGTCTGATTTCGCCCCATCCGCCGCTGATTATTCCGGAGATTGGCGGAGAGGATATCAAGAAGGTGCGGAAGACCACTGCGGCGCTGGAGCGGGCGGTGGGGGAGCTGGCTGAGGCGGGGGTGGAGGAGCTGATTGTGATTTCGCCGCATGAGGACCATGGGTTTGAGGTGCCGGAGTACTATTTGCGGCGGCGGCTTTCGGGGGAGATGCCGGTGGAGGAGATATTGGTGACCGAGGACTCATACCAATATTATTTTGATTATGGCCGTGAGGTGGGGGCGCGGGTGCGGGGCGAGAAGACGCGGTATGGGATTGTGGCGTCGGGGGATTTGAGTCATGTTTTGCGTGCGGATGGGCCGTACGGGTTTAAGGCGGCGGGGCCGGTGCTGGATGAGTTGATTGTGGCGGCGGTACGGCGGCGGGACGCGCCGGCGTTGTTGGCGATTGATCCGGTGACGCTGAATGAGGGGGCGGAGTGTGGGCTGCGGTCGATTTTGTTTTTGCTGGGGGCGCTGGAGGGGGTGGATGTGCGAACCGAGGTTTTGAGCTATGAGGGGCCGTTTGGGGTGGGGTATATGGTGGCGACGTTGGCGGTGGAGGAGGCGGCGAGGATTACGGCGTTGGCGCGGGAGGCGATTGGGCATTATTTGGAGACAGGTGAGGTGATGGCGGCGCCGAAGGACTTGGATGGGGGTTGGCGCCGGCGGGCGGGGGCGTTTGTGTCGCTGCATGAGGCGGATGGGGAGTTGCGGGGGTGCATTGGGACGGTGGCGTCGGCGAAGCGTAGTTTGGCCGAGGAGGTGATGGCGAATGCGGTGGCAGCGGCGACGCAGGACCCGCGGTTTGGGGCGGTGAGGGCGGAGGAGTTGGGGGATTTGAAGATTAGCGTGGACGTGCTGGGTGCGGCGGTGGTAGAGCGCGATGTGGCGCGGCTGGATCCGAAGCGGTATGGAATTATTGTGACGTCTGGAGACGGGCGGCAGGGGGTGCTATTGCCGGATCTGGAGGGCGTGGATAGTGCGGAGGAGCAGATTCGAATTTGCCGCGAGAAGGGTGGGATTGGTCTGGATGAGGTGGTGGAGATTCGGCGGTTTGAGGTGGAACGGTTTGAGGAATAGCCGGGCATCTGGGATGCCCGAGCCACTTGGATGGCGGGGCAGGTGGCGGTTTTACGGCGTAAGTAATTTTAGGTGCGCCTAGGGGTTAAGCGAGATGCCTTTTGATTTTGGTGATGGGGGAGTGTAAGATGATCGGCGTTCGTATACCGTCGACCGAAGGGATCTCTGTAATGCGACGCTACTTGCTAGTGCTGGGTGTGGTGGGCGTTTTCGGCCTCCTCCTACTTAGTAGAGGGGGTGGTTCGGCTTCCTCCGCGCCGGTGCCGTCGGCGATAACGGTAGGCAGCGTCTTGCCGCCCGAAACAATGCGAGCGATGGCGGGAGACCTCCAGATGCCGAGCTTGCCGGAGTACCATCTCACGGTTCGGGGGCACTTCGAACAGAGCGGCTACCATTTTACGATCCTCACGGCTCCGGGGGCGCGAACGGCGGTGTCGTCATCGGACCTGGCTTCGGCGGCGGCGCGTTATGCCGGGCTGACGAAGCAGCAGTTCCCGGTGCGCCTGCGAGAGGGTGATCAAGAGGCCAAGCCATTGTTTGGTCTGCAGGTCCGTGGCGGCGAGCTAGAGCGGTTGGTAGTGTTCCTGAAGGACGGTGCCAGCATAGGCCAATTGAAGGCAGAAGTAGACCCCCTGAACGGTGACGCTGTGCCGTTCACTGTCAGGTCTCCGGATGACACCGGCAAGTACGTGGCGAGCTTCATCAGCCCCGAGAACTTGGGGCCAAATCCGCGTGGGGTGTCTCAGTTTGCCAGCGCAACTTATGTACAGGTATGCCTTAGTGTGCTCGGCGTAGAGCCGAGTGCGGAAGCGCAAAGGCAACTGTCTGGACCGCCGTGGCGTGATGAGCTGACGCTCATTGGGCAAGCTGGTCGGGCCAGCGTGTGCAACGGCTTGGGCAAGGCCATGTCGTTTCGCCGCGCAGGGATTGATCATCCGGTGTATGTCGCAGCGACTACGGTGGGGTTTGAGCCTGGCTACTCCCAGCTCCAGGCCGTGCAGATCGTGGTGAATCGGTCGACGTACAACGCTTTGGCGTAATGAATTGGGCTCCCGGCGGTCGCGCGATCGACTGCCGGGAGCCCCTTGACGCTTAGAGGAACAAGCGGGCGGCGGGCGAGGCAATAGGCGTGAAATCACAGTTGGCGGCGGCGAGTTTGGCCTCGAGGGCGTGCCGGTCTTCGGCCTCGAAACCGATGAGGACGCGGCCGGTGTCGCTGCCGAGGCCGCGGTAGTGGAAGAGGCTGATGTTCCATTGGTGGCCGACGTGATGCAGGAAGTCGCTGAGGGCGCCGGGGCGTTCGGGGAAGGTGACTCGGTAGAGGTGCTCGGACTGTGTTTCGGGCGCGGGGCCGCCGATCATGTAGCGAATGTGCTCTTTGGCGGTGTCGTCGAGGGAGAGATCGGTGTATTGGTAGCCCTCGGCCTTCATTTTGGCCGTGAATTCGGCTTTGTCTTCGGGTCCGTTGATGCTGATGCCGACGAAGACGTGAGCTTGGCTGCGCTGATTGAGGCGGTAGCCGAACTGGGTGATGTTGTGACCGCTTACGACGTGCTGGCAGAAGTGCTGTAGGGCGTTGGGTTTTTCGGCTAGGGTGATGGCAAATAGGGCTTCTTTGCCGCTGCCCAGCAGGGTGCGCTCGGCAATGAACTGGAGGCGTTCGAAGGTCATATTGGCGCCGGAACAAATGGCGACGGTGCGCATGGTGGGGTCGGGGTGGGCGGCGGCGTATTTGGCGATGCCGGCTACGGCCAGGGCGCCGGCGGGCTCGACGATGCTGCGGGTTTCTTCGAAGATGGATTTGATGGCGGCGCAGAGCTCGTCGGTGGTGACGGTAAGGCTGTCGTCGACGAGTTCTTGGCAGATTTTGAAAGTGGTGGCGCCCATTTGTTTAACGGCTACGCCGTCGGCGAAGATGCCGACGTGAGGGAGGGTGACGCGCTGGCCGGCGGCGAGGGAGGCTTGGAGGACGTTGCTGTCTTCGGGCTCGACGCTGATGATTTTAACGCCCGGCCGCAGGGCCTTCACGTACTGGGCGATGCCGGCGATGAGGCCGCCGCCGCCGACCGGTACGAAGATGTGGGTGACGTTGGGGAGCTGCTCGAGGAGCTCCAGGCCGACGGTGCCCTGGCCGGCGATGACGAGCGGGTCATCGAAGGGATGGATGTAGGTGCGGCCGGTTTCGGCGGTGCGGCGGGCGGCGTGGTCGGCGGCGTCGGAGTAGCTGTCGCCGGCTAGTTCGACCTCGGCGCCGTAGGATTTGACGGCCTCGACTTTGATGGCCGGCGTGGTGCGGGGCATGACGATGAGCGCCGAGAGGCCGAGCTTTTGGGCGGCGAGGGCTACGCCCTGGGCGTGGTTGCCGGCGCTGGCGGCGATGACACCGCGGTGGCGTTCGGCCGTGGCGAGCGAGGCTATTTTGTTGTAGGCGCCGCGGAGTTTGAACGAGTGGACGGGCTGGAGGTCTTCGCGTTTGAGGTAGACCTCATGGCTGAGCTGTGCGCTGAGCTTGTCGGCGCGGTCGAGCGGGGTTTTGACGGCTACGTCGTAGACGCGGGCGAGCAGGGTTTGTTTGACGGCATCATTCATGAATTTGATTCCTTGGTGATGGTTTTGAGGGCAGCGCTCCCGACGTCGATGAGTTTTTCGAGTTGGAGCTGGATTTGGGCGGGGTGGGGGACGTTGTGGGCGGCAATGGTCATGGTTGACCACGTGCCGTCGGCGTTTGGCTCGACATGGAGACTGGTGATGTTGCAGCCGCGGCGGCCAAAGACTTGCGCGACCCGCACCAAGACGCCAGGGGTGTCGCGGACTTGAAGGTTAAATATGTGGCTGATCGGCGGCATGGTGCTAGGTGCTCCCGGTGGGTTTGGCTAATTTGGTGGTAGGTGGCTCGATAATCATGTCTTCGAGGCGGGCGCCGGCGGGAATCATGGGAAAGACGTTGTCGGCTCTTACGACCTCGGCGTTGATGAGGACGGGGCGATCGGTAATGGCGAAGGCTTGGGTTAACTTGGCTTCGAGCTCGGCGGTCGAGGTGATGTTGACGCCGCCGGCGCCATAGGCTTCGGCGAGTTTGACGAAATCGGGGTTGCCGGGCAGGTCGGAGCCGGATTCGTGGTTGTCGAAAAAGAGCTCTTGCCATTGGCGAATCATGCCGAGGTAATGGTTGTTGAGGACGATGATTTTGAGGGGAAGGTGGTTGATGACGGCGGTGGAGAGCTCGAAAAGGGTCATTTGGAAGCCGCCGTCACCCACGAAGGCGACCACCGGCTGGTCGGGCCGGGCAAACTGGGCGCCGATGGCGGCGGGAAAGCCGAAACCCATGGTGCCGGCGCCGCCGGAGCTGAGCCAGTGGCCAGAGCTGGTGGTTTTGTAAAATTGGGCAGCCCACATTTGGTGCTGGCCGACATCGGTGGCGACGATGGCTTGGCCATCCGTGAGGCGGTAAACGGCGTCAATGACGGCCTGCATGGTGAGGCCGCGTTCGCCGGTGTAATGGAGCGGGAACCGTCGGCGGTAGGTGTCGAGGTGGTGATTCCAGGCGCTGTGGCCGGTGGGGCGGGCGGCGGCGGTGAGCGCGATGAGGGCTTGTTTAGCGTCGGCGCAGAGGGCGAGGTCGGTGGGGATGATTTTGCCGAGCTCGGCGGGATCGATGTCGATGTGGGCGATGAAGGCGTTTTGGCAGAATTTGTCGGCTTGACCGACGATGCGGTCGTCGAACCGCGAGCCAATGTTGAGCAGGAAATCGCATTCGGTGAGGGCCTTGTTGGCGTAGGCGGTGCCGTGCATCCCCAGCATGCCGAGGCTCAGAGGGTGGGTTTCGGGGAAGGCGCCTTTGCCCAGCAGGGTGGTGGTGACGGGGGTGTCCATGGCAACGGCGAGACGCTGTAGCTCGGCTTCGGCGCCGGCGATGAGCACGCCATGGCCGGCGAGGATGACGGGTCGTTTGGCTTGGCTCCAGGCGGCGATCAGGGGTGCGATTAGGGTGTGGTCGAGGGCGCGATGGGGCTGGTAGGCGGGTAGGTTGAGGGTGGGGGCAAGCGAACCGGTGAAGGGACCGGAGCTGACGTCTTTGGGTACATCGATGAGCACGGGGCCTGGGCGGCCGGTGGTGGCGAGGTGAAAGGCCTCGGCGACGATGCGCGGTAGGTCGCCCGTGGCTTTGACGAGATAATTGTGCTTCACCACCGGCATGGTGATGTTGAAGATGTCGGCTTCCTGGAAGGCATCGAGGCCCAGCATAGGGGTGATTTGCTGGCCGGAGATCACTATGAGCGGGATGTTGTCCATGTGGGCGGTCATGAGGCCGGTGACCACGTTGCCGGCGCCGGGGCCGGAGGTCACGAGCACCACCCCGGGGCGGCCGCTGGCCCGGGCGTAGCCGTCGGCGATGTGGGCGGCGCCCTGCTCGTGGCGCACCTGGATGAATTTGATGGGGGTGTTGCTGGTGATGAGGGCATCAAAAATGGGCAGGACGGCGCCTCCGGAATAACCGAAAATGTACTCGACGCCTTGTTGTTCGAGGGCTTTGATGAGCGCGGTGGCGCCGTCTATGGGGTCCGGCATGGGGAGGGTCCTTTCGTAGGGGGGCAATTTAAAAGCCCCGCGGGTGCCGCGGGGCTGGCTATTGTTTTTTGGGTTCAACAACTAGCGCCGCGCGGGAGGCGAGGGAATTACTACCAGAATAATTACGGATGCTTGAGCCATAGGGGAAGGGTACATGGCTGAGGTGGCGGGGTCAAGCCGGCGGATGGTGGCTTGATATCTGGTGCTAATGAATCTATTGTTTACGGCGATCGTGTACCTCCAACCGCAAAGGAGCTTGGTGTGCGACCACAACGTCTCTCGTTCCTTCCCAACCCCCCGGCCTGGCTGCGCCGGCTCAGTGTATTGCTGGCGCTGATGCTGGCGGTGGCCGGGTGCGACGACAGCACGTCCGGAACCGGTGCGCCTGCGGGTGGGCCGCCCGTGTCTGCTACCACCGCACAGGCGATCGCGCGTGATCTCGGACTCCCGAGTCTTCCGGGAAGGAAGCTCGCGATCCAGGGTGAATCTACCGAGAATGGGAGGCATATCACAGTCGTAACCATGGACGGCAGCCGGGTGTTGCTGCAGCCGGCCGGCGTTGCGCGGGTGGCGCGGGCGATGATCCGGAAGTTTGCCGGCAGCGCTATCGAGCCCACCATCGTGTTTTCCGCGGCGGTCAGCTTCCCGCTCACTCTTACCTACAATGTGGATCTAGCGCCGGGGTCGGAGCATTATCTGGTGTTTACGTCGAATCGGGTGGTGTTTAACCGCCTGGCGCGGCAAGCCGGCAACTCCGCGCCCGATGACGTAAGCCGCTTCACGGCGCGCAAGGCCGCCCGGCCTAAATACGTCATGAGCTTCGTCAACGACGTGGGCGAGCACAAGGGTACCTTCGATGTGGACAGCGTGGATTTCAACGCGGCGCTGGGCTATGCCGAGCTATGCACCAGTCTGCTCGTGGCGCATACGACGGCCGACCCGGGGGTGGTGCGGCTCTTGCCTCCGCTCCCTGGGTGGGAAAAATACCGCGGCAATCCGGCCGCGCTTATCAACCTATTGGATCAGGTCGGCGAGGTGGCACTGTGCGGCAGCATGGGTGCGGTAGCAGCGTTCGCTGGTGCGGGGCGGGCCTACTCGACGTACAAGAATGCGGCTCGTGACGAGGCTTTGCACTTGCCCGTGAATGGCTACGTGAGGCTTCCCGTGATGACGGAGAGCAACTACGATCTCCTGAAGGGGTGACATAGGCAAGGGGAACGGGAGACGTCCTCGGTGGCCGCAGTGATGTGGCTACCGAGGACGTTTGCCATTTCCTAGGCCTGCAAGACGGCTAGGGCGCGGGTGAGCCCGTCGGGGAACGGCTGGGCGCTCATTTCGACATACGGTAGGTAGTATTTGCGAGCCTCCCGCTCGATGCTAGCACTGGCGGCGGCGCTGAAGTGGGCGAAGGCATCGATGGTGGCGGGCTGGAGGGTGCCGAGCCAGCTATGGGGGTGAGTGTGGGCGTAATCGTGGATGATCTGGGCGTGGGCGGGGGATTGGTTGCCTAGAAAGACGGCTAAGTAGTCGAAATTGAGGTCGACCAGGAATTGGGGCAAGACGGCGACGCCTTCGATGAGTACGTCGTGGCCGGCGGCGAGTTGATCGCGTACGAAAGCTTCGACGGCCGGCCACACGACGGCCGATTCGCAGTCGGCGGCGGTGATGATGTCGGCCGTGTTTTCGCGCATGAGCCGCGCCATTTCGGCCTCATCGGTGTTGAGGCTGTCGAGATAGTAGAGGTCGGGTGCGGCGGCGGGGGGTGTAGCGTGTCGCAGCTCGGCGCGGAGATCGTCGGTGAAGGCGGCGGCGAGCGGGTGTTCGGTGAGAATGCGGGCGGCCAGCGTTGACTTGCCGACTCGCGGAGCGCCGCCAACGAAGTAGGCTCGCGGCATGGTTAGACTGTTCCGCTCAGAACGAGCAGGTAGCGTTCGGAGGTATGGAGTGGTTTTGGTAGTTCGGAATAGGGATACATGTTGCGTGATTTTACCTGACATTTAGCAGGCATGTAAAATGTCAGGTATTTTTGGAGGGTACTAGCCGGTGAGCGAAGGGTCGGCGCGGAGGGTCTGCTAATTCCTATGCTAGATTGGATGTATGGAGCATTCACTCGAATCATCGCCTGAATCAACTTTTCGCGCTATTTCACCCGATGAGGCAAGGCGGCTTCTCGATCCTGCGGGGGTGCCCGGGCTTAATCCGGAGCCGGGACCTGAGTCCGCGGCGCATGAACCAGATAACGTCACGCAATCACCCGATATCGGAGTGACTGAGAAAAGTGTGCCGGAGGCTCCAGAATCAGCCGAGAAGCGCGAGAGAAAAGCTCATCGATTGAGGAATAGGATTGTGGGTGGAGCAGTGGCATTGGGCATAACATTTACGGGTGCTGGGGGAAAATATTATGCCGATGATCCCTTATTTTGGCCACGACAGCTCCTGAATGAAGTTACCCATCCTAAGTGCGAGCAGGTATCTGCCGAGGTGGAAAAACAGGTAGCGGAACAGGTGGCGAAGCCACCAAAGGACCCCGTCCTGGTTCAGCTTGAGCAAGATTATGAGTCTGGCAGGCTGGATGATGCCGGCTACCAGCAGCGGTATATGCAATGGGTGCGAACGACTGCAGAACGAGACGGTTTACACGTTGTAGATCCTCGGCCCTATATGGCGGAGGTAGCTGAGGCGAATACTGCGGATGAGGTGCTGAGTGCATTAAGTGGGTATACCCGTCCTTATGGTTTTTCGGTGACTATGCCCCATAAGGCGGATTTACGTGATGCCGGCAATCCAACGTTTGTGAGGGAGGGTGAAGTGGATATAGAGACCTTGCGACAAGCGGGTAGTGATTTGCTAGACATTCTGTATCCTTTACCCGCGGAACTAATGCGGGCTGTGGATGTTAATGGCATTCGGATTGTCTCTGAACTGGAGGCAGTAGATGGTGGAGCTGCGGTCGGTACGTTTAAGCCTGCTGGGGAGGCGGATACTCGAACGGGGATTATATATTTGCCACTTAAGGCGTTACATCGAGGTCTTTCGGCGGATCAGGTGATCGCGCCGGAGGATTCAGGACTGCGTAAGATCCTTGCCCACGAAATTGGACATCGTCTGGATGGGAAGCTGTGTGGTCCGGATGCTGCGGTGGACGAGGCGTATACCGGCTATAATACGCCCGATTTTACCTACGGGAGTAAATGGGATGAGCGGGTTGGTAGAAAGAATGTTCTGGATAGCTATGGGGCGCGGGATCCATTAGAAGATAAGGGCAGGCAATATGAGCGGATTTTGCCTGGCTTGGATCCGAAGATTCGGGGGGAAGGGACGGTCATTAGGGAGAAGAACGCCTTGCTGTTGGGTCGTCTCGAAGAAAAGGTGCCCGGAATTGCAAGATATTTGTCCGAACTGGGCGAACTTAACGCGGGTTAAACGGGCAGACTCGGGTTGGCGTGGAGCGTGAGGGGATCGGTGGTGCGGCTGGCGAGGGCGAGATGGTAGCCGTACGCTGCGATCATGGCACCGTTGTCGGTGCAGTACTGGATGGGGGCGTAGTGCATTTCGAGGGGGATTTGGCGCGAGACTTCTTCGCGCAAGCGGGTGTTGGCGGCGACGCCGCCGGCAATGACGACGGAGGCTGGTCGGTACTGGGTGTAGGCGCGGCGGAGAGCGCCGGTGAGGGTTTCGCAGACGGTGCGCTGGAAGCTGGCGGCCATGTCGTTTTTTTGCTGATCGGTGAGGCGGGTGGGGAGCTCGGTGGAGGGGGTGCGAAAATCGCCGCCGACCTCGGTTTGGAGGGTGCGCAAGACGGCGGTTTTGAGCCCGGAGAAGCTAAAATCGTACGAATCAGCGAACTTTGTGACGGGGAGTTTGTAGGCGTGCTCATTGCCGAGCGGGGCCATGTGGCCGATTTTGGGACCGCCGGGGTAGGGGAGGCCGAGCATGCGGGCGACTTTGTCGAAGGCTTCACCGGCCGCATCGTCGCGGGTAATGCCGAGGAGCTCGTACTCGAGGGGTGAATGGAACAGCAGAAGGTCGGAATGCTTGCCGGAGGCGCTGAGGGAGAGCATGGGGAATTGCGGCGGATGGTCGATGAGCATGTTGGCAAAGGTGTGTGCGACCACGTGATTGACGGCGTAGAGCGGCTTGCGGCGGACGTGGGCGATGGTGCGGGCGGCCAGCGTGCCGATGAGCAGGCTGCCGATGAGGCCGGGGCCGGCGGTAACGGCGATGCCGTCGATGGCGTCCCACGTGGTGCCGGCGCGCTCGAGGGCCTCATTGATGACGGGCAGGATGACTTCGATGTGGCTGCGAGCGGCGACCTCGGGTACGACGCCACCATAGGCTTGGTGGATGTCGATTTGGCTGGCGACGACGTTGGAGCGCACGTGCCGGCCGTCTTCGACCACGGCGGCGGCGGTTTCATCGCAGGAGGTTTCGATGCCGAGAATAAGCATGTGAGTGATTGTAACGCGGTTATCGGGAAACCGGAATATTTGGAGCTTTTTCGATGCTACAATAATGCTCGATATGAACCGGATTCGTACTTATTTTCGAAATGCTAAGCCCATGGATTACGTGGTGCCGGGGTTGGTGGCCTTGGTGTATGGGTATTTGGCGGTCCAGTACTGGCGACTCGATACTTTGGGCGCCTACGATGCGGCGGGGCAGGTAGAGGCGGTCCGGCACGCGCAGTCGTTTTGGCCGGCTTGGCACGGGTGGCAGTCGCGGGAATTGTTGGGTTGGCCGCAGGGATTGCTGTATCCGCCGGGGGTGCACTGGCTGATGGCGGCGTTGGCGTTTGGGGTGGGCGTGAGCGTGGCGGTGAAGCTGGTGGTGACGCTGGCGCTCCTGAGCCTGCCGGTGGCGATATGGTGGTATTTGGGCCAGCTCAGGGTGGCTAGAGCTTGGCGCTGGACGGGGGTGACGCTGGTGTCGGTGGTCTTGCTGGCTTCACCGGATTATATGGGGAGTAATATTTCGGGATTGTTTCACTTGGGGCTGATTCCGAATTTTGTGGCGCTGCCGTTGCTCTTTGGGTTTTTGGGGTGGGTAGAGCGAGCGGCAAAAACGACTTCGATGAAAACGAGCGTGGTGCTGGGCGGGCTGTTTGCGCTGCTGGTGTGGACGCACTTGATTGCAGCGGAAGTGGGGGCAGTTTATGGTTTGGTAGTGGCCGGTATTTTGGCCCTGCAGCGCAAATGGTCGGCTATGGTGGGATTGGTGTGGGCCGGCGTGATAGGATCGTTGCTCAGCGCGCCGTTTTGGGTGCCGTTTGTGCGCTCGGCGTCGGAGGGGATTGCGGCGCATGGGAGCATTGCCTCGCTGGTGACGCTGAATGCGGTTGTGGTGTTGGTGGCGGCCGGGATGGTGGTGTATGGGGGACGCCGACGCCGATGGGCGGGGCTGGCCCCGGTGTTGACGGCGGCGCTCTTTGGGCTGGTGGGTTTGCTTGATGGCTGGCTAGCGCGGCGGTATGGAACGAGTTTTGCGCTGAGCTGGTTGAACGCGTACCGGCTGCAGAGTTTTGGATTTGGGTTGTTGGTGGTGGCGCTCGTGCAAACGGCTCAGGCGTGCTGGTCGAAGCGGCTGGCGCGCTGGGCGATGGGGGCGAGCCTGGGGGCAGCGGTAGTGCTGCTGGGGGTGGTGGCCGTGAAGGGGCCGGCCCGGTTTGCGTATGCCGAGGTGACGCTGGCGCCGGATACGGCGGTGCAGGGGCGGTTTTTGGAGAGTTTTCGGCGGAGCGAGAGCTTGCCGGCGCCGTATACCTTGCAGACCAAGTTGCTCGATACAAATGCGGGGGCGAGTTGGGCATATGGGCTGTTTATTGAATCGGCGCCCAATTCGGCGTTTGTGAAATCATTGTCGCGGAGTTTACGGCCCGAAGCGTATGCGGGGGAGCCGACGATCGCTGAGCCGGAAGACGTGACGATTGCGCCGCAGCGGGTGCCGGCCATGCTGGATCTGTTTGCGATCGATACGGTGGTGTCGCTCGATGATAATCCGGTGGGGCAGATTGGGACCTGGCGCCGAGCCGGGGTGGAGCGTTACTATCACCTGGATCGCCGGCCGGTGACGGCGCTGGCAGAGGTGCCGAAGCTGCCGATGCGGCCGGTGGCGTCGGGATGGCAGGCGGCGGTGCTGGAGTGGTGGAAGGAGGCTGGTGCGGTGCGCGATCTGCCGTACGACGCGAGCCATGGGCTGGTGCCGGCGGCGGGTGCGAATGCAGCGGTGACCGTGAAGGTGGAGCGATGGTCGGACGATGCGATTGATCTGGGAGTGGCGTCGCCTGAGTCGGTACCGGTGCTCGTGAAATCGGGTTTTGCGCGGGGATGGACCGCAACCGACGGCCAGGGCCGGGCGTTGACCATTTATCGGGTGGCGCCAAGCATGATGCTCGTGGTGGGTGCGGGCGATATTCATCTCCGGTATCGCTAGAGAACTGCTAAAATACTGTCTATGAGTAGTTTTCGAGAGGGGATTCCCTCGGTGGACTTTGACCAGCGGCAAGAGCTGTTGGGTGCGCATTTTTTGCAAAGTGGTGCCTGGGCGCAGTTTTTGGCGGCGCAGGGTGAGACGGTGGTGTGGGATGAAGGCGACGGCTGGAGTTGGGTGGGCGCGGTGCGTTCGGGGCGGGGCGTTCGGTATGTGTATGCGCCTTATGGACCGACGGTGCGGGACGGCACGGCGTTGGCGCTAGCGCTAGCCTCGCTGAAGGCGGCGGCGAAGGCTTTGGGAGCGGATTTTGCTCGGGTGGAACCGGTGGGCGGGATTGAGGCTCGTGATCTGCCGGTGGTGCTGAAGCTTACAGCGAGCGTGCAGCCGCAGCATAGTTGGGCGCTGGATCTGACGCTGAGCGAGGAAGAGTTGCGGGCGGGGTTAATTCCGAGCCACCGGAATGTGATCAATGGGGCGGAGCGGCGGGGGTTGAGTTTTCGGCTTGGTGAAGCCCCGGAAGACCTAGAGCAATTTTTGGCGTTTTTGCACGAAACCAAGCGTTTGCGGGGGTTTGAGGGGTTTGGGGATGATTATTACCGCACGATGATGGCGACCTTGGCGCCGCTGGGGTGTGCTCGGTTGTTTGTGGCCGAGGCCGAGGGCCGGGCGGTGGCGGCTTCGATTGTGTTTGATGGCTATGGGGTGCGGTATTACGCTCACACGGGGCTCAGCGAGGCGGCGCGCAAGCTGCGGGCCACGGCGCCGTTGGTTTGGACATTGGCGATGGATGCGCGGGAGCGGGGGCTGCGCCGGTTTGATCTGTGGGGGGTGGCGCCGCCGGGAGCGCCCAAGACGCATCCGTGGGCGGGTTTTACGGAATTTAAGCAATCATTTGGGGGTGAGCCGGTGGATTATGTGGGAACGTGGGAGCTGCCGGTGGCGGCGGCCAAGTACCGGCTGTATCGCTGGGTGCGCCGGGTGGCACGGTAGCGGCCGATACGGAGTTGCCCCCGCTTCGCGGATGGCTTCGGCGAAGCGGGGGCGTGGGTCACGGCGGACCTTCCCTGAGGGCGGCCCGGACTCGCCGACGGAATTCGTGTTCCCCGTCGCGGAAGAGTCCACCGGCGACGGAGTAGTACGGCTGACGGAAGCCGGTGTGAGGAACCGACAGGAGCTCCTCGGTGACCAGGTCGTAGATGTCGACGGTGTCGGGTCCAATCGCGTGGACGTAGAGGAGATTCCCCGTCGTGTGCGAGAGGACGATATGCCCGACTTTGAGCGGGCGCTGTCCGAACATGAGGCTATCGGCTCTGCGGGGCATACGGTGCCAATCTGTGGCGGGGACACCAGCGGTTGCTGGATTAGGCAAGGATAGCGTGGTGGAGCGGGGTGGTCAATTTGGGCCGCTAAGCGCGAAGCCGGCCCGGCTTCGCAGTGAATCTGGCGAAGACGGGCCGGGGCTTGGACCGAAGCGCGATGGGGCTTCGGACCGATTGCTCAGAGCTGGGGTGCCGGCGTCAGAGCGTCGATCTCGCGCGGGGCGAAGGTGATCCAGGTGACCCCGCCGGGTCGGCGGGTGAAGACGCCGACGATCCAGGTGATCACCTGCAGTTGGCGGTGTGTCTGGACGGGCAGGAAGTTCAGTTCGATGTCCTCGGTGGGGTTCTCCTCGGCGTAGCGAGTGATGGCATACGCGGCGGCCGCGGCCGTGGCCCGCTCGTGCAGCTCCGAGTGCAGCAGCACGGTGAATGCCATGGACAAGACATCGTCGGCTTGCTGGGGTGGCGTGGTGGTGAACCGGCGCTGAAGGTGGTTCTGAAGAGACATGGGGCCTCCTGGGCCTAGATCTCGAATGCGGACTGAGCTGTAGTATTGTAAATCTTTTTTACAACTTTGTCAAGTTTAGAAGTCGAGTGTGAGGCTAATGGGGCAGTGGTCGGAGCCCATGACGGCGGGATGGATGTCGGCGGCGACGACTTTGTCGCGGAGGCTGGCGGAGACGAGGAAGTAATCGATGCGCCAGCCGACGTTGTTGGCGCGGGCGTTGCCGAAATTGCTCCACCAGGTGTAGTAGCCGTTGCCTTGTTTGAACAGGCGCAGGGTGTCGACGAAACCGGCGTCGAGGAAGGCTTGGAAGCCGGCGCGCTCCTCGATGGTGAAGCCTTTTTTGCCCTCGTTGGGCTTGGGGCGGGCGAGGTCGTCGGGGGTGTGGGCGACGTTGAGGTCGCCGCAGAAGATGACGGGCTTGGGTTCATTGCCGAAAGCGCCGGCTTCGAGGCCCTGGCAGTATTCGAGGAAGGCCGGGTCCCAATGGTCGCGGCGCAGGGGGATACGGCTGAGGTCGTCTTTGGCATTGGGGGTGTAGACGGTGACGAGGTAGAAATGAGGGTATTTGGCCGTGAGGACGCGGCCCTCGGTGTTGGGGTCGCCGTATTTGTCGTCGGTCATGGCGTATTTGGTTTTTATGGCTTCAGGTAGGCCATTGTTGGTTTTGATAGGTTCGGTTTTGCTCAAGATGGCGGTGCCGGAGTAGCCGGGGCGTTCGGCGGAGTTCCAGTATTGGTGGTAGGCAGGTAGGTCGATGTCGGCGTGATCTGTGCCGGCTTTGGTTTCTTGGAGGGCCAGGATGTCGGGTTGTTCGGCGGCGATAAAGGGGGCAAAGGCGTCTTTGCGCACGACCGCGCGGATGCCGTTGACGTTCCAGGAATAAATCTTCATGAAGCTAGTTTAGCGCATGAATGCAATGGGCAGAACAGGACAACGGCCCGTCGGTGCGTAATGCGCCGGCAGGCCGTTGTTGTCAGTGGTCCGTACTAGTGGCCCTGACGCTCCAGGTCGTTGAGCGCCGAGAAGGCGCGACGGGTGGAGCGGGCGTGGTCGGTGTCGGGGCAGGGCTTGGAGAGGGGGACGTCCGGGCTGCGGAGGCAGCCGCAGCGAGGGTCGACGAGGGCGATGCCGTTGCCGGCGTCGCGGCGGGAGAGGATCCGCATGAGGATGCGGTCCTCGAGCCAGGTGAGCAGCTGCCTGAGCATCGTAAGCCTCCGGTAAGGGGTCTCGGTACTGACAACAGAACTACAGGGTTCCTCCATTCCGTTTTGAAGTGCACCACCCAGTCCTGTAACAACGAGGTATGGGCAGGACATATAAGCAGCTAGATCAATCAATGCGAGACCGGATTAAAGCATTACTGGATGACGGGTACGGGGTACGCAAAATCGGCCGGACACTAGGCCTGTCGCACAGTACCGTCAGCCGGGAGGTGACCCGGAACCGGTTCGGGGATGACGGCCGTACCCCACTCGACAAGCGCTCCCAGTACGAGCCGGAGGCAGCCGACCACAAAGCTTACGTTCGCCGCAAGTACGCCAAGTACCAGGGCAAGAAGATCCAAGAGCATGACCAATTACGTGAGTACGTCATTGCCAAGCTCAAAGCCCACTGGAACCCGGACGAGATCTCCGGCGCCATGAAGCAAGACCGGCTGCCCTTCTACGCCAGTAAGACCTCTATTTACGAATGGCTCTATTCCGAGTGGGGCCAACCATATTGCGAGTATTTGTACACCAAACGACCGCGACCTAAAAAGCAGCGTCCGAAGACCGAAAAACACATGATTCCAAACAGGGTGAGCATTACTGAGCGACCACTCGGAGCTACCAACCGCACCCGGTATGGCCATTGGGAAGGCGACACGGTGGTGAGCGGCAAGCGCACCGGAAGCACTGCCGCCCTGGTCGTGGCCGTGGAGCGCAAGACGCGGTATGTGGCCGCCCAAAAGATTCCTAACCTCAAGCCAGAGAGCTTCAATGACGCCGTTTGCAGCATCCAAACCGGCGTGACCAAGATGCTCAGCTTGAGCCTCGACAATGGCATTGAGAATCGCTGGCATGACCAGCTGACCATCCCGGCCTACTTCTGCGACCCGTACTCAAGCTGGCAGAAGGGTGGCGTTGAGAACGCTAACAAAATGATTCGACGGTACCTGCCCAAGGGCATGGACCTCGCTGCCGTGACACCCGCCCGCTTACAAGATATTATCTGGATAATTAACAACAAACCCAGGAAGATCCTGGGGTATAAGTCGGCTCTGCAGCTGGCGAAAGAGAAAGGAGTATTACGAGGGTAGGTGGTGCACTTCGGGGGTGAATTTAGGTCCAGGTGAACCGTACTATATTAGCATAAGTACTACAAATTGTCAAGATTTGTGTTGTAAAAAAGACTTGCATTCCGGTGGCCCAGCGCGTATGGTCAAATTAACAACACTAAATAAACAAAAATACACATGTTAGAGCTGTTTATTACGTCGAAAACCCGGCGAAAAATTATTGTAATCTATACCAAATATCCCGACTTCCGGATGCACGTGCGGGGACTGGCCAAGATGATCAAAGAGGATCCTGGCAATGTGCAGCGAGAGCTGAAGCGTCTGGCAGAGGTTGGGTTTGTGCATGTTGAGAACGAGGGCAATTCGAAAGTTTATACGGCTAATCCGAAGTTTGCGCTGTATCGCGAGTTGCAAGGTTTGGTGCTCAAGAGCCAGGCGCGGCGGGGGAGCAAAAGCGTATGAGGCGGTTGCTGGAGGTGATTTTGGTACGCAATCCGCGGCGGCCAGTGGTGCGACCGCGGGCCATGTGCCGGGTGCCGGAGCCGCCGATTGGGTTTGTGCGCCGTAGCGATCCGAACTTTTTCTTCCTGGCACGTAAGTATTAGAATCTGCTGATGTCTGGTGCTGCCATCGATTACGAACAATATCCGCTTAAGCGGTATCGCTTTTGGTCGGTTTATCTTCACTACAACCAAGCTTATCTTGGGCGCTGTTATATCGCTCTCAACAGGTCGGGTAATTTGGACCCTTTTAGCGATACTACCGTTGCCGAGAGGGCTGAGCTGGAGTCGGTGGTTGGTGATGTCCGGGCTGCGTTGAATGTGCTTTATGGGCCATCACTTTTCAATTATGCAAATTTTCGCAATACATGGCCGCGTTGTCATTGGCATGTGATTCCTCGCTATGAGACGGCTAAAACGATTGGTGGGGTTGAGTTCCGTGACGATAATTGGGGCAAAAACTATGCTCCGTACGATAGGAATTTTTCCATTCCGAGAACGCTCCTGTTGCAGATAAAGGCTGATATTTCGCGGGAACTTTCCTAGCTGTGGGGTTGGAAAATCCAATTTCTGTCTCATCATGTCGGTAAAAATGACACAAAGTGTCAAAAATTACCGATATGAGTCGAAGCGGTGTGGCTGGGGCAGCCTGATATACTGAGTGAATGGATAGCGTTATGCGCCAGGGAGCGATTCCTGAATTTATTGCCGAATTGCTGGCGGCTCGGGGTATGACGCCGGCGGAGATGGGTGTTTTTTTGTATCCGGATTACGCTCGGGATGTGCACGATCCGAACCTGTTGCTCGACATGGGGGTGGCAGTGGAGCGGATTTTGGCCGCTGCGGCTCGGGCTGAGCGGGTGGTGGTGTACGGCGATTACGACATTGACGGCATCACGGCGAGCGCGGTGCTGATGGAGGGGTTGGCGGCGTTGGGACTGGAAGTGTCGAGCTACATTCCTGACCGATTTGAAGAGGGGTATGGGATCAATCAGGCGGCTTTGGAGCGGTTGCAGCTTGAGGGTGCGCAGCTGGTGATTAGTGTGGATTGTGGGATCACGAGCGTGGCTGAGGCGGCTTGGGCGCGCGAGCATGGGCTGGATTTGATCATCACCGACCATCACGCGGTGCCGGCGGTGCTGCCGGAGGCGCTGGCGGTGATTAACCCGAAGCGACTGGGGGATCCGTATCCGTGCAAGGATTTGGCCGGCGTGGGGGTGGCGTTTAAGCTGGTGCAGGCTCTGCAGGCGGCTGCGGGTAAGCCGGAGCGAGGCCAAGAGAAGTGGCTGCTTGATCTGGTGGCGATGGGAACGATCTGCGATGTGGTGCCGCTCGTGGGCGAAAACCGAGCGCTGGCGAGCTTTGGGCTGCGGGTGTTGCGGCGGACGCGGCGCGTGGGGCTGCGGGCGCTGGCCGAGGTGGCCGGGGTGGATATCGCGCGGATAACGGCTCACGAGGTGGGATTTGGCTTGGGGCCGCGCATGAACGCGGCTGGGCGGCTCGAGCACGCGGCCGGGAGCTTGGAGCTCGTGATGACCGATGATCCGGCGCGGGCGGTCGAGCTGGCCGCTGAGCTGGAGGCGCTCAATCAGCGCCGGCGGTCGGATCAGGCGGCGATTTTGGCGCAGGCCGAAGCGATGGCGGCGGACCACGCGGACGACCGGGTGTTGGTGTTGGCGCATTCGGACTGGTCGCACGGGGTGGTGGGCATCGTGGCTTCGAAGCTGGCCGAGAAGTGGCAACGGCCGGTGCTGCTGGCGCAGGTGCTGGGTGAATCGGTGAAGGGCTCGGCTCGCAGTGTGGCGGCATTTAATATGGTGGAGGCGCTGCGATCACAGGAGTCGCTGTTGAGTAAATTTGGCGGGCATTTTTTTGCGGCGGGGTATACGTTGCCGGCCGGTAATTTGGAGGCATTGCGACGGGGGTTGGGCGAGTATTACGACCGCACAATGGCTGGTGAACCGACGGGGGTACACGAGCTGACGCCTGAAGTGCGCTGGGGTGATTTGGCCCGGGTAAACGCCCAGTTGCTGGAGTGGCTGGATTTGCTCGAACCGCACGGTAATAGTAATCCCCGGCCATTGGTGGGGATTGATGGTCTGCGGTTGCAGTCGTTGAAGCGGGTGGGATCCGACCGCCGGCATTTGAGTTTGCGAGTGGGGGATGCGGCAGGAGCGTCGCTCGGTGCGATTGGTTTTGGCTTGGTGGAACGGTATCCGGAGCTGCGCGAGGGTGGGCGGGTGAATTTGATGGGGACTTTGAACAATAATGAGTTTCAAGGCAAGCGGTCAATCCAGATGGTATTATCGGAAATAGTCTATGAGTAAACTTAGTATTCAATATGATAGTTCGCGATTCACGGCGGCCGAGAATGCCCTGATCGCGCGTGCGCTCAAGTTTGCGATCGCGGCTCACGGTGATCAGAAGCGCGCCACCGGAGACCCGTATGTGATTCATCCGATTGCGGTGGGTGAGATTGTGGCGGCATGGGGGCTTGATAGCGAGGTGATCGTGGCAGCACTCCTGCACGATGTGATCGAAGATACGTCCGTGACGGCCGCGGAAGTAAATAAGGAATTTGGCCCTAAGGTGAGTGAGCTGGTGGATGGCCTGACCAAGCTCAAGCTTTCGACGAGTCCGCGGCCGTCGCCGGCTAGCGCGCGATTTGAGCACACAAGCGAAAATTTGCGTAAATTGCTGCTGGCGACCACCAAGGATTTCCGCGTTATTCTCATTAAACTGGCGGATCGTTTGCACAATATGCGCACGCTGAGCGCGCTGCCAGACGAGAAGCGAGCGCGGATTGCGTGGGAGAGCCTCGAGATTTTTGCGCCGCTGGCGGACCGGCTGGGAATGGGCCGGCTCAAGTGTGAGCTGGAGGATTTGGGATTTGAGAATGCGCGGCCGGAGGAATTCGCGAATTTGCGCCGGCAGGTAGAAGAAATTACCCAGGACGCTGCGAAGTATATGACCGGACTGCAGCGGGCTATCGTGCGGCGGCTGCGGGCGGCTGGGGTGAAGGTTATTAAGATTGAGGCTCGGCAAAAGCATTATTTTAGTATTTATAAAAAGCTTATAAAAACCGACGGCGACATTGATAAAATTTACGATTTGGTGGCGGTGCGCATTATCGTGCCTGATGTGGCGGCGTGTTATCAGGCGCTGGGGGTGATTCACCAACATTACAAGCCGCTCATTTATCGCATCAAGGATTACATTGCGGTACCCAAGCCAAATGGATATCAGAGTCTGCATACGACAGTGTTTGGCGAGGAGGGGCGGATATCGGAGATTCAGATTCGCACGCAAGAAATGCACGAAGCGGCAGAATTTGGCTTGGCAGCGCATTTTTACTACGATTCGCATAAAGGTACCGCTGAGTACGCTAAGCGGAGAGGGGCTCGGGCGTTGCCGGCGAATCTGCGCTGGGTGAGTGAATTGGCGCAGCTGCATCGGGCGTCGGATAGTGGGCAGGACTTTGTGGAGGGCGCGCGGTTGGAGCTATTTGCCGACCGGATTTTCGTGTTTTCGCCCAAGGGTGATTTGTACGATTTGCCCGAGGGAGCGACGCCGTTGGATTTTGCCTTTGCCGTGCATTCAAACTTGGGCCTGCGGGCGCTGGGCGGGCGGGTGAACGGCCGGCTGGTGCCGCTCGATACGCTGCTGGAAAACCGGGATGTGGTGGAGATTATTACCCGGCGTGAGCCGGCTCCTAGCCGAGATTGGCTAAACATTGTGGTGACGAGTCATGCCAAGACCAAGATTCGGTCGTGGTTTCGCGCGACGAGCCGCGAGGGCAACGTGGCTTCGGGTCGGGCGGTGCTTGAGGCGGAGTTGCAGACCTGGGGCATCAAGCGGCTTGAGGATTTGCCGAAGCGCGTGATGAGCGATGCGCTTGATGGCCTGCACTTGCGGACCCCCGAAGATCTGTACGCGTTGATTGGCGAGGGTGGTTTGGGCGTGATGCAGGCCGTGCGGCGGCTGGTGCCGGAACCCTCGAAACCGAAGCACGCGCTGGGGGTGAAGCGCCAGGAGCCGACCGGCCGGATTTTGGTGGCGGGCGGGGAATTCCCGCACAGTTTGGCGTTGTGCTGCAGCCCGGTGTATCCGCAGCCGCTGTTGGGATACGTGACGCGGGGCAAGGGGGTGACGGTGCACGCGTTGGGCTGCCGCAATACGCCCCAGGATATGGAGCGCTACACCCCTTGCCGGTGGGAGACGGATGATGATACAGAGGTTCTATCAGTGCAGCTTGAGATAACGGCGGGGAACCGGATTGGGCTGTTTTCGGACGTCACGGGGGTGGTGGCACGCGAGAAGCTTAACATCGGGGGGTCAATGGTGTCGGATCAGGATGAGGCGACGGGTATGAAGGTGCTGAAATTGACCGTGGAGGTGCCGGATTTGTTTGTGCTATCGAGGCTGCGACGCGAGTTGGGACGGTTGAGCGGGGTGGAGCGTGTTCGCCGCATTACTTAGCGGGTTTGCGGGTGCCGGGGCGCCGTGGTACGCTCTGTGGTGATCAAGGTATTGAGATGGCAAAGCAACAACAGTTACAGAGCTTAAGAGGGATGTACGATCTGCTGCCGGAGCAGACGGCAGCCTATGATTATGTGCTGGCGGCATTTCACTCCGTGGCCGAGTCGGCCGGCTACGGGCGCATCGAGACGCCGTTGCTTGAGGACCAGGCGCTGTTTGAACGCGGCGTAGGCACCGATACGGATGCGGTGGCGAAGGAGCTGTACGGCTTTGCGGATCGCTCTGAGCACAAAGTGGCGCTGCGGCCGGAATTTACGGCTGGGATTGTGCGGGCGTACATTGAGCACGGCATGAGCTCGCTGCCGCAGCCGGTGAAACTCTATAGCTACGGTCCGCTGTTTCGCTATGACCGGCCTCAGGCGGGGCGGCAGCGGCAATTTAATCAGGTGAACGTGGAAGTGATCGGTGAGGCGTCGCCTAGCACCGACGCGCAAGTAATTATGCTGGCCCAGCGGTTCTTCCGCCGGATTCGGCTGGCCAATGTGACGCTGCAGCTCAACAGCATCGGCGACACGGAGTGCCGGCCCAAGTATCGCCAGGTGCTGGTGGAATACCTGGAGGCTAACGCCAAGAAGCTGGCGGATGTGGACCGAGAGCGGGTGGCCAAAAATCCCTTGCGGGTGCTTGATTCGAAAGAGGTTGCTACCCGGGCGGTACTGGCCGAGGCGCCGCAGACCTTGAATTTTCTGTGTGAGGCCTGCCAGACGCATTTTTCGGGAGTTTTGGAGTATTTGGACGACCTAGGGGTGGCTTACGAGCTCAATCCGCTGCTGGTGCGGGGTTTGGATTATTACACACGGACGGTGTTTGAATTTTATGGTGAGCGCGAGGGATCGCAGTCGGCCTTGGGCGGTGGCGGGCGCTACGATGCGCTGGTGGAACTGCTCGGTGGGCAGCCGACGCCGGCGGTGGGTTTTGCCCTGGGCGCCGAGCGGATGTTGATGGAGCTTGAGGAGGCCGGTGTGGCACCGATGGCCGGCGCCGACAAGCGCGTGTATGTGGCGTCGCTCGGTGAGCCGGCGCGGCTGGCGGCTTTCCGGCTCATCGAGCAGCTGCTCGACGGCGGTGTGGGGGCGCTGGGGGCGGTGGATCGCGACGGGATTGGATCGCAGCTGGCGCGGGCCGACAAGCTTGGGGTGCCGCTGGCAATTATTATTGGTCAAAAAGAAGTGCGGGAAGAAACGGTGATTTTGCGCGATATGGCGTCGGGAGCGCAGGAAATTTTGCCGCTGGGGAGCATTGTGGCCGAGTTGCGGTCGCGTTTTGGGGTGGTGTAGGGGTAAAAGTTTCGTGGCCCCAAGCAGGTTGCTTGGGGCCACATGGCGGGCTAGGCGGGCACGATGCCCACACGCTGGCTCGGTGGCCATCGTCGCCTCGGCGGCGCTAGCCCGGGCGGGCTAGGGGGTCTTGGTTGGCTTCGGCGCCGTCGTCGCGACCATCACCTGGAAGGATCCGACCACGTCTCCGTTGAGGGAGATCACGTTGGTGCCCACGGTGGGACGCGTGAGAGCGATGGCCTCGTAGGTGTGGCACCCGTCCTGCGGCAAGAGCGCCACGGGGCTGTCGGCGTTGACCCGAACCACGTCGTAGTTGGGGCAGGAGTTCAGCAGCCCCTTCGGGGGCTGGTGGTGGCTGGTGAACCGCACGTTGATCTGCTCCGGCGGGTTGCCCAGACTCAGGGTCAGCGGGTCGACCGTGGCCTTGCCGGCCTTGTCGATACTGACGTTGATCGTGATGTTGGCGCCTGCGGCAGTGGCCGTGGCGGGGGCCGATCCGGAGCTGCTGCAGCCCGCCAAGAGGGCGGCTGCGGCGAGGGCTGCCAGAGCGAGCGGACGAGCGCGCATCGTGAGATCCCTTCGAGAACGTCACTGGGCCGAGTGCCCGAGTGATTATTGTATAATAGCATTATTCTTACGCTTTGTCAATGGTTGAGATCGAGTACCTTGAGCCGATGGCGTATTGTAAAAAGTCCCCGTAAGGAGCAGAATTGGCTCGAACTAGGAGGAAACGGTCGTGGTATTCGTGGATGTTCTGATTGGTTTAGTGGTTCTGATGGTGATTTTTGGGCTGCGCATCGTGCAGCAGTACGAGCGTGGGGTGGTGTTTCGGCTCGGTAAGGTGCGGCATGACGTGAAGGGTCCGGGTTTGCGGGTGATTATTCCGATTGTTGACCAGTTGCGGAAGGTGAACATGCGCATCATCACCATGGCGGTGCCGGGGCAGCAGGTGATTACGCGCGATAACGTGTCGATTACGGTGGCGGCGGTGACGTTTTATCAGGTGGTGGATCCGACCAAGAGCTTGGTGGCGATTGATAACGTGATGTCGGCGATTAATCAGATCGCGCAGACGACGGTGCGCAACATCGTGGGGCAGCACGCGCTCGATGAAGTATTGAGCGAGACCGGTAAGCTCAACCAGCTAGTGCAGGATTCGTTGGAGTCGACGACGGCGCCGTGGGGGATTCAGATTAGCCGGGTGGAGCTCAAGGACATCCAGCTGCCGGATTCGATGCAGCGGGCCATGGCCAAGCAGGCTGAGGCGGAGCGCGAGAAGCGGGCCAAGATTATTGCGGCCGACGGTGAGTTCCAGAGTGCGGCTAAGCTGGGCGAGGCGGCGGATATTATCAATGCGCATCCGATTGCTTTGCAGCTGCGCAACTTGCAGGTGTTGAGCGAAATCGCGACCGAGAAAAACTCGACGATTATTTTCCCGGCGCAGTTTATGGATACGGTTAAGAGCGTGAGAGATTTTATCGCGAAAGAGGCGAAGTAGCGTTTGGCACGACGCGTAGGCCGAGAATCAGGGCGAAGGTGACGGCAAACCCGCACATGATGGACGGCAGACCGCGGCCGGTAGTGGGGAAGAGGAAGTAGATGGCGTAGCTGGGCACCATGAAGGCGAGGTAGCCGCTGGCCATCCAGCCGAGGCTGGCGCGTCGGCGGCGATTCGTGGCAGTAAAGGTGCCGGCGATGGCTAGGGCGAGGCTGAAGAGTAGCAGCCCGACGTAATAGTAGGCGTACCAGCGGTCGAAGGGGTGAGCGAGCTGGAAGATGACGTAGTTGCCGGTGCAGACGCTGGCGTTGAGGGTGGAGGGCACGAAGGCTAGGCCGGCAATGAAGACTCCGGCGGCAGTGTAGGCGGCGGCAATGAGCTTGGTGGGCTGTCGGCGAATGAGCGTGATGATGTGGAGGCCCAGCGGCGGCAGGAGCGTGATGAGGATGTAGCCAAGGCGGGACCAGAGCAGGGTGGGGCCGTGCTCGCCGCAGACGTTAAACTCAGCGAACTGGAAGCCGCCGAGGCAGATGAGCATGGTGATGGCGAGCCGGTGAAGGGAGCTGGTGGCGTAGCGGGTGACGATCCAGGCGGCGAGGCTGAGCTCAATGACGACCGTCGCGATCATGACCGGCGGCGAGAAGCATAAAAGTGTGGAGGGGCGAAAAAAGGTTCGCATTGGCCTAAGCCTAGCGCTTTGGCGGGGGACTTACAACTGCTGGCTAGATGCCTAGGCGGTGGGCGATGCCCAGAACTTTGCTGACGTAGGCATTGGAGTGATTGTAGTTGTAGAGGGCGGCTGAATACCGACCCTTGTCGGCGCCACCGGCGGCGAGATAGCGGCCGGCGGTGAGGAGCGAGTCGCTGAGGCCGGTGATGTCTTTGGCGCCGTTGCCGTCGCCGTCGAGGGCGTAGTGGGCGAAGGTGGCCGGCATGAATTGCATGGGCCCCGTGGCGCCGGCCGAGGAGCGTCGGTTGGTGTTGCCGCTTTGGCCGGTTTCGACGCTGTGGACGGCGGCCAGGATTGGCCACGGCGTGCCGGTTTTGGCCTGCACGCTCAGATAATCGGCGGCGAACTCGGTGCGGAGTCCGGCGGAGGCCAGTTTGGCGGTGGCGGTGACGGCGGGATCGGCTGCTGGGGCGGGGGCTGCGGCCGTTGCGGGAGCGGGAGTGGCGGCTACGGTGCTCGCGGCAACGGCGGGTTTGGGGGTGGGGCTGGCGGCCGCCTCGGCCCAATTGGGTACGAACGCGGCTTTGGCGTGCTGGTTGTAGCTGACCGCAAATTGCATCAGATTGAGCGCCCCGGCGAGAGCGGTGCTGGCGATGATGGTGGTTTTGAGTCCGAAGGTCATGGGTGTAGCGGGATTTCTTTACGAATTGGGTATTTTGTGCCATAAACGAGCTCACGTCAATCTTAAGCGGATTGGAGAGGGGTTCTCTGCGCAATGCAGTCTTCGCTGGGCCAGCGAACGCGGACCGTCTCTTCGGGGTGAGCGATATCAGAACCGGCGCTGGCGGGCGCGAAGACTACATTACTCCGAGAATGCCTCTTTCCCGAGCTGCTCGTTGGCGGTGGTATACTTTTGTCATGGATACCTGTATTTTTTGCAAGATTGCCAATGGCGATCCGGCTGAGCTGGTGTGGAGTAATGACGTGGCGGCGGCGTTTAACGATTTGTACCCGAAATCGCCGGTGCACGTGCTCGTGGTGCCCAAGCAGCACATCGAGAATCTCGATCATTTGGATGATCCGAAGCTGGCCGGTCAACTGCTGCTGGCGGTGCGGGAGGTGGCGCACCAGGCCGGGCTGAAGTCGGCGTGGCGGATGGGTGTGAACAACGGCTCGTCGGTGGGGCAGTCGGTGCCGCATCTGCACTTCCACATTCGAGGCGGGGAGAAGATGACCGATTAGGGTCGGTTTGTTGATAAGACCGGGGGAATCTGCTAGGATACCTGGGCGATTATTAATTTGATCAAACGCCAGCCGAAAGGAGGTGAATTCGCATGCTACAAGTTACACGCAAAGACGACAAAGAGTCGTTAGAGAACATGATCCGGCGCTTCAACAAGAAAGTGCAGCAGTCGGGCGTGCTCGGTATTGCCCGTCGGGGTAAATACTTTGAAAAGGACCTGACCAAGCGGGCCCAGCGCGAAATCGCTATCCGCAAGTCGGCCCGCAAGGCCGCTAAGGCTAAGGCGTATCTGGGCCGCTAATTGGGCGGCCGTTCGGAGAAGTACCCCGCGGCGTGCGGGGCTTTTCATTGGCGTAGACTGGGATTTCGCCTTCTGGCGGCCGGTCGGCTACAATATCAGCAGTGATTAGGATATAACGGTGACAATTCTCGAACAATTAACGGCGGATATGAAGGCCAGCATGATGGCCGGGGATGCCCAGCGCACGGGGGCGTTGCGCTTGTTGCGCGGTGCGCTCAAAAATGAGGAGATTAAGACCGGCCACGAGCTCGATGAGGCCGCGATGCTCAAGGTGCTCCAGCGGGAGGCCAAACAGCGGCGGGATTCGATCGAGGCGTTTCGCAGTGCTGGCCGCGAGGATCTGATCGCCACCGAGGAGCAGGAGCTGGCGGTGATTGCCGGGTATCTGCCTGAGGCGATGAGCGAGGATGAGCTGGCGAAGGTGGTAGATAGTGTGGTGGCTGAGCTCGGAGCCAGTGGTCCGGCGGCGATGGGCCAGGTGATGGGGGCGGTGATGAAGCGCGTCGGTGCGGCGGCCGACGGCGGCATGGTGTCGCGATTGGTGAAGGCGAGGTTGGCGGTATGAGCGTCAAGACGCCGAGCGAGGTACCCGCGGCGGATGATCACACCCGCCGTGCGCATCCCTATGCACAATCGAATTTGATTGACGGCATGATGCACGCCTTGCACGGCGTCAAGCACGTGTTTGAGCACGAGCGCAACGCGCGGGTGCATTTGGCGTTTGCAGTGTTGGCGTTTTTGTTGGGCGTTATGTTGCGGCTGTCGGGAGCGGAGCTGGCGGCGGTGTTTTTCGCGGTGATCTTGGTGTTTTTGGCCGAAATTTTTAATACCGCGATTGAGCGGACCCTCGATCTGATTGATATGGAAGAAAACCCGCGCATTAAGCTGATTAAAGATATGGCAGCGGGAGCGGTGCTGGTGGCGGCGGCCGCGGCGGCGTTGATTGGGGCGGCGATATTTGCGCCCCACGTGGTGGAGATGCTATGGGCAAATTAATTGTATTGATGGGGCCGACCGGCGCCGGCAAATCGGTGCAGGGAGACTTTTTGGCCGAAGATTTGGGTGGAGTGCATCTTTCGAGCGGCAATTTGCTGCGGCGCGACCCCAAGGCCGCGGCGATGATCGCGGACGGCAAGCTGGCACCCGCGGCCGAGGTGGAGCGGATCGTGGGCGAGGCGGTGGCGGCGGTGCCGGATGAGCAGCCGATTATTTTGGACGGCTTTCCGCGAACCATGAGCAACGTGCGTTGGATGGAGGCTGAGCTGCCCGCGTATGGTCGTGAAGTGACGAGCGTGGTATTGATTGAACTGGATCTGGAAACGAGCCTGAAGCGCCTGGGGCTGCGCGAGCGGGCCGACGATGCGCCCGAGGTGGTGCGCGAAAAGTGGAATGAGTACGCGCGCAATACGCAGGCTGCGATTGAGCACTATGAGACCCTGGGTCTGCTGCGACGGGTGGACGGCCGGGGTGACATCGAGACGGTGCGACGGCTCGTGCGAGCGGTTTTGGCATGATGAATCAGGTAAAAACGGCGGCCGAGGCCGAGCGGCTGCGCACGAGTGGTGGGATTTTGGCCGAAGTGCTGCGGCGGCTGTCGGCGGCGTTGGAGCCGGGCCAAACCACCGGGTATCTCGGCGAGATGGCGGCGCGAGAGCTGGCGGCCTTGGGCGGAGAGCCGGCGTTTTTGGGGTACCGGCCGGATGTTCATAGCACGCCGTTTCCGTCGACGATTTGCATCTCGGTTAACGACGAGATTGTGCACGGCATACCCGGCCCGCGCGTGATTCAGGCGGGTGATTTGGTGGGACTGGATTTTGGGGTGACGTTTGAGGGTATGGTAACTGACGGCGCCGTGACGGTGGTGGCTGGTGGGCGTCCTACGGCGGCGCAGAGTCGTTTGCTGGCAGCGACCCAGCAGGCGCTGGGGCTGGGAATGTCGCAGGTGCGCGACGGTGCGCGAGTGGGTGACATTGGGCACGCTATCGAGGTGCGCTTGCGCCGCGACAAGCTGGGCGTGATCGAGGAGCTGAGCGGCCATGGGGTGGGCCATCGGGTGCACGAGGAGCCGCTGATTCTTAATTATGGCCGAGTGGGAACGGGCTCGCGGTTGCGGGCCGGCATGTCGATTGCCATCGAGCCCATGGCGACCCTGGGCGGACGTGATATCTATGTGGCTGATGACGGCTGGACGATTCGGACGGCTGACGGCAGCTTGGGGGCTCAATTTGAGCATACGGTGCTGGTGACTGAAGACGGGTGCGAGATTCTTACTCAATAAGCCCGATATTGAACACTTTTTGTGTTCAAGTAATTGAGCCGTTCGAGTGTAGAAATTGAACCTGCTGGGTATTCAATATTGCGTATTCAGCTTCGTAAGAACTATAATGTCATCCAGTAGGGAGCACCGGCAGACACGTGGCCTCAAGACCAGCGGAACAAGTTTATATAGGACTCGATATTGGCAGTACCAAGGTTTGTTGTATCGTGGGTCTGCACGAAGAAGGTGCGGCGCTGCCGAGCGTGATTGGCGTGGGCTTGGCGCCGGCCAGCGGTATGCGCAAAGGCGTGGTGGTGGACGTAGAGGAGACGGTGTCGGCCATTACGGCAGCGGTGGACGAGGCGGAGCGCATATCGGGCGTGGCGATCGATCAGGCCACCATTTCGATCGACGGGGCGCATGTGTCGAGCCAGAACTCCAAAGGTGTGATTGCGGTGGGGCGGGCGGATCAGGAAATTATGGTCGAGGATTTGGTGCGGGTAGAGGAGGCAGCGACGGCGATTCAACTGCCGCCCAACCGTGAGATTATTCAGGTGTTTCCGCGGTCGTACTCGGTGGACGGCCAGACTAATATCAAGGACCCCGTGGGCATGCACGGGGTGCGGCTGGAGGTGGAATCGCACATCATTAGCGGCTCGGTGCCGGCGATCAAGAATCTGGATCGAAGTATTCACCAGGCGGGGATCGCCATCTCGGGCCAGGTGTTGGTGCCGATTGCGGCGGCGCGGGCGGTGCTCACGAAGCGGCAAAAGGAGCTGGGCGTGGCGCTCGTGGATATTGGCGCCGGTACCACGGGTGTGGCGGTTTTCGAGGAGGGCGACATTCTGTACTCGAGCGTGATTCCGGTGGGGGCTGGTCATGTCACGAACGATTTGGCAATCGGACTCAAAACCAGTGTGGATACGGCCGAGAAGATCAAGCTCAAGTACGTGCGCGCCCATACCAGCAAGGCCAACTTGAGCGAAAAGATTCGGATCGAGGAGCTCAGCACCGAAGACAATGTGGTGACGCGTCGAGAGCTCCAGAATATTGCGGGAGCGCGCCTGGACGAGATCTTCCACATGGTGCGCGCAGAGCTGCGCAAGGTGGGCAAAGACGTGATGCTGCCGGGAGGCGTGGTGCTCACTGGCGGAGGCGCCAAGATGCCAGGGATTGATGAGCTGGCGAAGGAAGCTTTGCAGCTGCCGGTGGTAATCGGTAAGCCCGAAGGTTTTACGGGGATTGTTGATCGGATAAACGACCCGGCTTTTGCTGCGCCGGTGGGATTGATGCTCGAGAACATGACCCATGCGGAAATTGAGCCGGCGGCCGGGGCGTCGTTGGGTCAGACAGTGGATCGCATCCGGAAGACACTGCGCAATTTGCTGCCGTAGAAAAAGTTTTTTACTCAGTTTGTTTTTTAAAGATCCGTGAGGGTCTGTTTTTGATTTTGAGATGAGCTTGGTAGGGGCATTTTTAGTTGTTTTTGAATAGATTATTTGTTCGTCTAGAAAGCCAAATTACGGCGAATAAATAATTTGCATTCATTTTGTGAGACGGTTATAGTCAGCCTTGTACTCGTAGTTTTTGGCAGAGGCCAGCGAGTCCTTGGTGGTAAGGAGTTACACAGTATGGCTGAGATTATGCCCGACGTTGATACGTCAGCTCGAATCAAAGTAATAGGTGTGGGTGGGGGCGGCAATTCGGCCGTAAACCGCATGATTGAATCCAAACTCCAGGGCGTGGAGTTTGTGGTGATTAATACCGATGCGCAGGCGTTGTTGCACGCCAAGGCGCCGAGCAAGATACATATTGGCCGCGAAACAACGCGCGGTTTGGGCGCGGGGGCAGATCCCGAGGTGGGTCGTCGGGCGGCTGAGGAAAGCGAGAAGGAAATCTACGAAGCCGTGAAGGGCGCCGATATGATTTTCATCACACTCGGCGAAGGCGGCGGTACTGGTACTGGTGCGGCGCCGCTCATTGCGTCGGCGGCGCGTGAGGCGGGGGCGCTGGTGGTGGCGATTGTGACCAAGCCGTTTACGTTTGAGGGCGAGCGGCGGCGGCGCAGTGCGGACGCGGGGATCGTGGAGCTCAAGGAGAACGTGGATACGCTCATCACGATTCCCAACGACCGGTTGCTGCAGATGATCGATCGCAAAACGAGCTTGGTGGATGCGTTTGGGATTGTGGACGAAGTGTTGCAGCAGGGTGTCTTGGGCATTTCAAGTCTGATTACGATTCATGGACTCATTAACCTCGACTTTGCCGATGTGAAGGCGATCATGAGTAATGCGGGGTCGGCGCTCATGGGCATTGGCCGGGCCAGCGGTGATAATCGCGCGGTGGAAGCGGCGCGGCAGGCGATTGATAGCCCGTTGCTCGAGACGAGCATTGAGGGGGCGCGCGGGGTGCTGTTTAACATCACCGGCGGCCGCAACATGACGATGCACGAGATCGACGAGGCGGCCAAGACCGTGACCGATGCGGTGGATCCGGATGCCAACATTATCTTTGGGGCAGTGCTCGACGACCAGCTCGATGACGATTTGCAGATCACCGTGGTGGCGACGGGCTTTGATGTGGCCAAGCGGACAGTGCATGATTTGCCGGGACGCCGCGACATTTTCGTGAAGACGGCGCGGCCCGAGCCGGAGCGCGAGCCTGAGCCGGTGGAGCCGGAGCCTGAACCAGAGCCGGTGTTGCCCTACGCCCCGGAAGTGGTGCCGGCGCCGAGGCAGCCGTTTATCAATGAGCGGCCGCAGGTGGCGCCCGAGCCCGAGGTGGTGCCGATCGAGGTGCCGCGGGTGGAGACGGCGCCGCCGCGGCGGTTTCCGTCGCTGGCGTCGATTGAGCCGGCCGACGACGAACCCGCGCCGCATCACCGCTATGGCCAGGTGGCCGAGCCGCCGCGGCATCACGCGGAGGCGGCCCACGCACCGGCCTCGGAGCCGGCCTACGAAGACAAAATCGAGGAGCCGACACCGGCGTCGGCAGTTCAGCACCGCACGGTGGAGCCAGACTCGGGCATGCCGCTGGTGGAAGACGACTTGGATGTCCCGGCCTTTATTCGCCGCAAGGTGGAGTAGCTCGCGACTGGCAGTGCTATAATTGCGGTTATGATTGTTTACCTGCTGTACAACAAGCGCACGTCGGCTGAGCGGCTGATGGCGGAGTTTAATGACCGGTTGCAACGTGAGCAATTGGAGACGGAATTACTCGATGCGGATACGCCTCGAGGGATTCAGCTGGCGGAAAGTTATGATATTGTGGGCCGGCCGGCGGTGCTGATCTTGAAGACTGATGGGGCGCTCGTGCAGGTGTGGCAGGGTGAAGATAGCTTGCCTGCGCCTTCGGATGTAGCTTATTTGGCCCGGCAATGATTGCACTCGTGCTGGTGACATTTGTGGATTTGTTTGTGCCGCTGTTTTCGGGGGTGTTGCTGCTGCGGGTAATTTTGAGCTACGTGATGCGGCCGGGCGGCTGGTTTATGGACGCGCTGATGGGGATTACTGAGCCGGCGTTGGCGCCCGTGCGCAAGCTTTTGCCACCGGCGGCCGGCATTGATTTTGCGCCGCTCGTGGTATTGCTGTTGCTGCAGGGGCTGCAAACCTTCGTGGATAATTTGTTTCGCTAAAGGGGTTGGTTAGACAAGAAATTTGCGAAGCTGCGCGGCCACTTTTTCGGGGGCGTCGGTGTTAGGGGCGTTGTGTTCGAGGTTTGGCATCATGATGAGATTGGCTTGGGGCAGCGTTTTTTGGAGTGTTTCGAGGCCGAGTTTGAAGTGCGGTGCGCTCTTGGTGCCACCGAGGAGCAGCGTGGGGATGGTGACGGCGGCAAATGTGGAGTACGCCGAGTCGAGTTCGTAGACGAGGTCGATGTCGACGGGCATGGTGGGCAGGAGCTGCTGAATGTGTTGGCCCCAGGGCTGTCCGTCGGCAGTTTTGCGCAGGCGCATCATGACGGCCATGAGCGCGATGAGCGCGGGTTTTGGGAGGGCGCCTGCGTCGCTTGAGAGCTGGAGTCCCTTCATGATGGTGGTCATAGCGGTGGCGTAATGCTTGGCTGCGAGGGCTTGCTCCATGTCGGGCAGCCAGCCGCGGGGGATGGAGCCGTTTACGGAAACCGGCGGCTCGTAGACGGCGAGTTTTTTGAGCGAGGCGCCGAGGGCTGCCTCTAGGCTGATGAGGCCGCCGATGCTGTGTCCAAAGAGGTACGGCGCGCCGGTGGTTTTGACGACCGCCTGGATGTCTTGTTGCTCGGTGGTCATGGAGTGATCGGGTTTGATGGGTCCGCTCTGCCCGTGTCCGCGCCGGTCGACGATGTGGACGGTGTAGCTATTGGCGAGGTTTTGGGCGAGAGACAGGTAATCTGGGGCGGACCCCATGGACCCGGGTACCAGCACGAGCCCGGGGCCGGTTCCGAGCGTGAGGTAGCTTATGGTGGTGCCATCGGCGGCCTGGAGGCTGTGTTGGGTTGGGTTGAGGGTGGGTGTCGTCATGTTCACTAGTATAGCGTAAGTTTTTGGCGTTGGGCTGGGGTTTGCGAGGTTATGGTTGGGTGCGCATACGGATACAATGAACAGGCGATGAGGAGTATTATTAGCGCATGAGCGAACTTAAAACCCAAGTAAACGACGCCAGTGTGACCGATTTTATGAACGCGGCGCCGGAGCCCAGACGCGAAGACGGTCTGGTGCTGCTGGAGCTGTTCAAGAAAATTACCGGCGAGAAGCCCAAAATGTGGGGCACGAGCATCGTTGGGTTTGGACAGTACCACTACAAGAGCGAGCGCAGCCGCCAAGAAGGGGACTGGATGCTCACCGGGTTTTCGCCGCGCAAGGCTGCCCTCACGCTGTACCTGATGCTGGGTCATGGGGATTATGACGAGCTGCTGGGCAAATTGGGCAAACACAAGAAAGGCGGGGGCTGCCTGTACATCAACAAGCTAGCCGATGTGGACATGGGCGTTTTGGAGGAGCTGATCGGGCAGTCGTACAAGCATATGAAGGACACAAACGGCGGATTTGAGAACTCCTAGTCGAGCGGCTGCCAGAGCTCAATTTTGTTGCCTTCGGGGTCGTATACCCAGGCAAAGCGGCCGTAGTCTTCGTTCACGCGTTTGTCGTCAATTTTGACGCCGCTGGCTCCCAGCTGTTCGAGCATGGCGTCCAGGTCTGACACGCGGAAATTCAGCAGGAATTGCTGGTGGGCGGGGAAGTAATCGGTGTCGGCGTCGGCCGGTGAAAAAACGGTGGGGCCGGCTTCCTGATGCCAGGGCTCGGGGTTGGCCGCGCTCATGGCGGTGATGCCTAAGTTGTCGTCGTACCATTTGGTGAGGGCGGCCGGGTCCTTGGCGCGGAACATTACAGCGCCGATACCGGTGATGGATTGTTTGGTCATGATCGGCCTCCTTCTTTGCCGTCGAGTTTTAAGGTATTTGACGGGTCGCTGTGAGCGCCGCCTGAGTCCACGTGTTTGTCGCTGATCTGGGCGCCGTGCTTTATGACGTGCACGAGGGCCATGGCATGGCCGTGACCGAGGTCGAAGTCTTCCTTGAGCCAGGCGACGATGGCGCCGGCTTTGGTGGCGGGGTCGTCGAAACCTTTGGCCTTGGCGAGGGTAATGAAGTCCTGCGGGCTTTTGCCCGTTTTGGTCTCGATATTGTCTAGGTATGCTTGGAAAGACATGACGGCTCCTTGTTTAACCCTTAACTTTCTGGTAATCCAGATCGAGATCCTTTTCCCAGTTTGACCCATCTTTGGATAATTCGCCTTTACCCGTCATGGTGCGTCCGTTCGCGGAAATGGTGAGGCTATAGCGCTGGGAGAAGCTGGAAGCATCGCGCCACCATTTCATGACGTTGTGCTGGATGCTGACGCTATAGTTTCGCGAGACGCCTCGCGTGTCGTAGTACTGCATGGTATAGGTATCCAGCTCGTCGTCACTGCCAATGACGGCCAGGCCGGCGGGGATGCCGACGGGTTCTTGAATGCTTGAATTCATGCGGATAAAGCCGTCGTGCCACTCAAAGGACGTGCGGCCATGAAGAATGGTGCCGGGGATCATCCCATGGGTACCGGTGGTGTCCCAGGTCCCGATGATGGGACTGAAACGCTGAAGGGCGGGGTTGGGTGGAAAGTTTGAGGGCTTTGGCTGTTGCATAGGTTTAGTTTACAGCACGCTACGGGGGCTGGGGAGTATGGGGGCCGTGGCGGTATAATCTCAGAATAGGAGAGAAACACAGATGTCTGATATCCCATCAGTAAAGCTCAATAATGGTCTTGCTATGCCTCAATTTGGCTTGGGTGTGTGGCGGATACCGGAAGACGAGGCGGCGGATAATGTGCAGGCGGCGATTGCGGCCGGGTACCGGCTGATTGATACGGCGGCGATTTACCGCAACGAAGCCGGGGTGGGGGAGGCCGTGCGCCAGAGTGGCGTGCCGCGCGCGGAGCTCTTTGTGACGAGCAAACTGTGGAATAGCGACCAGGGCTACGACTCTACCATCAAAGCCTTCGAGGCGAGCTTGGAGCGGCTGGGCCTGGACTACCTGGATTTGTACCTCATCCACTGGCCGCAGCCAATGTACGACACGTACGTGGAGAGCTGGAAGGCGATGGAGCGGCTCTATAAGGAGGGCCGGGTGAAGGCGATCGGGGTGAGCAACTTTCAGCCGGCGCATGTGGAGCGGCTGGCGGCGGAGTGCGAAGTGGTGCCGGCGGTGAATCAGGTGGAATTGCATCCGCTGCTGACGCAAGCCGAGGTGCGGGCGTACGATGCGGCGCACGGGATTGTGACGGAGTCGTGGAGTCCGTTGCGGGGCGTGATCGGCGAGGGCATGCCGGACGTGCTGCGCGATATGGCGGCTAAGTATGGCAAGACGCCGGCGCAGGTGGTGCTGCGGTGGCACATCCAGCTGGGGTTGGTGGTGATCCCGCGGTCGTCCAAGCCGGAGCGCATCCGCGAGAACCGGGACATCTTTGATTTTGAGCTCGACGCGGCGGATGTGCAGGCGATTTCGGCCCTGAACCGGGACGAGCGGCTGGGTGCGCATCCGGATACGATGGACAAGCGGTAGGCTGGACAGCTTTTTGGTTCATTTGGCAATGTAACGGTTGGTTCGTCAGAGACGTATAATGGCCTTTATGAATATACTGACCAAAGCGTTTCAAGAAATTACATTTGATGACGTAGTGGAGTGTTGTCGTGCAGAAACACTCGAATCGGCCGTGTTGGATTATAAGAAGTCCATGCCAGGCGATTTATCGAAGCATTTTGCTACTTTTTCCAATACACACGGTGGGCTAATTATTATTGGTGTCGAGGAAGATAGCGTCACCGGAAAGCCTAAAACATATGAAGGTATCGTATTTGATGGCAAACTCATAGACCAAGTGCATCAGTTTGCTTCAAATGTGTCACCTTTTCCTCGGTATGAAGTACGAGCAACGGACGAAAAGGCTGGGAAGATATTTTTGCTGGTAAAGATTTTTGAGGGTGATCAGCCACCCTATATGTCGAATAGTGATTCTACGATACGGTTAAGAACAGGCAATATTAGTACACCTCTCCGAAATGCCGATTCGCGTGAGTTAGAGAAGCTGCATGAGAAAAAGGCAAGAGCTCAAGTTCTGCGCCAAGATGCTCTTGCTAGCTCTGATCTCATTTACAGAGCAGCGCTAGACAGGGCTATCGGCGAATGGAAAGAAAAGAGACAATTGGACCCGAGTAGCGTTTCAAAGCATGAGCCGGCAGAAATAGAATCGCCTTTTAGAGTTACGATCATGCCAATTTCTCCATCTGAAGCAATTGTTAACTATCGATTTATCAAGGATAAACTTGATGAATATCGCGTCCGAACAAGATTTTATAGAGATTTTCCGGAGCTCAATGTCGAAACGATGCCTGGAGGCATAATGTTTGCTGCTTGGTCGTGGATTGATAGTGATTTCAGATACGGCGAGGTGACAGAAAAAGGTGTGATTGACTCGGTTGTCGATGTTCTAAGCGCTGATCCGACCAAAGGTATTCGTCAGATCGCCATGGGGCATATGGTATCGAATTTGGTAAGGCAACTCGAGGTTGCGAAGAAATTCTACAATCTTATCGGCTTCAATGGTTTGTTGACTTGCAGAATATCATTGGATAAAGCCAAGGGAGTGGCTGTTTATGGGCCCTTACCTGATGGTTGGCAACGGAGCTCGTTTGGGAGTGGGTCCGAGCTTACCAAACTTGGGTCTTACGAGTGGGAGGTGGCTAATTTAGACACCGTAAAGCTTAATGATATTGAGTCGTTAAGCACCGAAGTTCTTGAAACAGTTGAAAGATTTTATTGGGATTTTGGAATGCACACTCCAAACAAAGACATGCTAAAAGAATATTTGAAACAGCAAGGGTGGAAAACCCCCTGAGTTATATGCTGTGTTTTAAGCCGTCGGTGATGGATCGGGTGGCTGGTTCATAGGTCTGATCGCCAAAGTTCGTCCAGATCGATTGTTTCACTTTGCGGTTGTTCGTCCCTGTCTAGCAGGCCTACCTTTACTGACAATGGAAACTGCGTCATCTGTCCTGCAATAAAACAGCAGCCTATTGATAAATTTGATATTGAATCAAATGAAAGCTTATCAAGGTAGCTAACGGCTTTATTGATTGCCCACAAGTCATTGTCATTCATTAGCCTATGGATGAAGTAGTTGTGGAGTTGCGAGATGATGGTAGGGGAGATGTCCGATGGGCGTTGGCTGGCGATGGTAAGAAAAACGCCGAACTTTCTCCCTTCTTTAATAATTTCTTCGAACGTTTCAAGACGGTAATCCTTCCAAGATTCTGCCTCTCGACTCGAATTTTCTGAGAGAATATTGTGCGCCTCGTCGATGATAATGTTGAGCGAGTTATTCTTGTCGGTTTCTCTTTTTTCCTTTTGGTTGTCGTAATTCGTCTTGCAGATTAATAAAGGGATTATCTTTTTAACTTCTAAATTGACGTTTTTTAAGTCAATAATGTGTACATTTGACCCAGTGGAATCTGGAAGCTCATTCCTAATATCAAACACCTTATTCAGCATGTCGAAGCGTTTTTTCAGACGTCCAACTAAAGGGCTAATATGCTCTTGATTTGCGTACCCATTAAGAATTTCGAAGTAATATTGGTCTAATACTTTGAACTGTATCTGCTGCAAGATGTTTAATGGTGTTCTGACTGATACGTTAAAGTACCCGGCTTCCCCAATAAAAGCGCTTTCATTTGTGTCTGCATAAACCTTAATGCCACCGCTAATGAAGTAGAAAGCGCAATTGTCGTTACCGTGGTATTTTAGATCGTCAATATTCTTGCTATCTCCAACTATCTTAAAACCTAGCTGTTCAAAGTCCTTAACGAACTTTTTGAGAAATGGAACATTAAAGCTTTTATCCTTCATGACTAGGATGTCTTTTAGTTTTTGGGTAATGCTTCTGATCTCTTTTTCGTGGTTTGCGTTATCAGTATCAAACCAGTCTCTATCAATTGCTCTGTATAAGAAGGGCTGCTGTGTCTTTTCTGTGGCATCCAATAGAATTGACAGAACCTCCAATTTCTCAAGCTCTGACTTTAAGATGGGATATTTGCTTCCTGTATTGTCGCGTGTTTTTAATTTATATAGGATTTTTTGGTCTGTTAGGATGTGATCGTTTGTCGCTTTCGAATATTCGCCGTTGAAGTCGATGAATATGAACTTTGACTTTGATTTGAAGTTGCCGCTTAGATTATTTAGTTTGAATAACTCAGAGTACATTTTGGCGAGGGTGTTGGACTTGCCGGAACCAGTATTGCCGAAGATACCAATATGTCCCGCAAATAGTTTTTTAACCGCGATAGATATATTTTGTGTTTCCTCATCAATTAACGAGCCAAGTGGTATTGAGAGTTCTTTTTCGTTAGATAGTTTATGGAGTTTTTCAAACTCGCTTCTTGAAAGTAATTTGCACTCGCTGCCTATCAGCGGCATCTCTTTTATGCCATGCTGGAAGTTGTGATCGTCGTCATAAAAACCGAAAACTGAAACATTCAGGAAGCGGTTTATTTTTTGTTTTTCATTGGCATAGCTTTTGTTGGCCTGGAATTTGTCTTCCTCAAGGTATTCGCCTTCAACTTTGCATATGATCTCAGTGAAGCCTTTCAGGATTTTAATGTAGTTCGAGAGTCCGACGGAGACATTTTTAATCGTCCGTCCTTTAAAGAATAGATGGGGGAGATTCTTGTCCTTATTAACCTTAACAACAATGTCTTTTCCCTTGACACTGTATACGCTACCGATTGTAAAAACCGAATCACTGGTTAGGCGTTCTTGTAGACTGAAATTATTCGCCATCCTCGTGAACCTCAGGTTTGTCGTTGAAAATTTTTGAAATATAGGCAGTAATCTCCTCGAGCGAGAATTCGGTTTCCGGAGAGATTATATACAGGTTGGGGTTCTTTTTTTCGTTAAGCTTGTCTGATGCCTCGTTATATGGGGAATGCGCGAAATAGATGACCACAAGAGTGGGGTTTGACTTCATGACCCCGTATAGGAGGTCTTTTATGTGTTTATCCGACAGCGAGAATCCGGCAATTAGTAATACGCTGTTTTCTTTTTCAAGCTCTAATGTGAACTTACGCAGCATTGATGCGTAGCTTCTGTTAAGCACCGTTTCGAAATGCTTTTCAGCATTCGGATTAATAACTGCGATTTGCTTGTAGCCTTCATCAAAATCGGTGCCTGTTTTGGTGTCCAGGCCGTTCTCGATGTGTTGTCCGTTTGAATAGGTGATCACTTCGTCTTTTGCTTGCCATGATAGCGAGCCGTGTAACTTAATGATGTTGAACAGGGGAATATCTGAAGTGTTATCAAACTGTAGGCTTTTGTATTTTTGAATTTTATTGAAGTTAGATACGCTAAAAACAGGGTTGATTTGACCTGCGAAGCCATCGTTGTATGGAATATTAAGCCTCTCGCAGGATGCTTCAATGAACATGTCAAAGTTGGTCGTAAATATATTTATTTGTTTATTGACGATATGTAGTGACCTTTTGGCGACTGTGTCGACCCAAAAGCCGAGGAACGAGTCGTAGTTTTGTCGTGTCTTTAGTAATTTTCTTTTCTCGGTTGGACTGGTTTCTAAAGTTTCATCAAGGACTGCTTTGGATTTAAGGATCAGTTTGTAGTAGTCTTTTTGCGCAGCTTCCTTTGTGGCCTCATTATTCATCCTTTCTTCGATGTCCTGGAGAGTTGCAAGGTAATCGCGCGAGCACCCAGATCCTAGTAGGAGGTTAATATGGCCGCTTTGGATTATTTCTTTTAGTTCCTTATTGCTGATTGTCTTCATGATGTTTCTTTACAGGGTTAGCTCTTAATTATTTGATCAGCTCGTTCATTTATTGTCTCTAATATGGTATTATAGCCTCACAATTAGATAAAAGCACTGTGCTGAAAAAGCGCATGAGCGGCTATCAACCGCGAAGCTGCGGGAAGAAATCGTCTGATAAGCGAGAGTAGAACCCGACGTAAATGTCTCGGACGTTAATCGAGAACGAATGAAGTGTCCCATCTGGAAAGCAGGGTGGAACCGCCCGAAAGGGTCCCTGCAAACGGATGGATTTTTGTATTTAAGGAGCACCCATGAAGAAAGCACCACAAGCCGATTTTCCCGCTTTTGAAGCCGAAATGCTGAAAGCGTGGAGTGATGAGAAGACATTTGAAGCGAGCTTGAAGAATCGCGAGGGTAAGCCTCGGTATTCGTTTTATGATGGGCCGCCGTTTGCGAATGGGTTGCCGCATTTTGGGCATTCGTTGGTGACTGCTATTAAGGACTCGCTGGGCCGGTATCACACGATGCAGGGTGAGTATGTGGAGCGCCGGAACGGGTGGGATACGCATGGGTTGCCGGTGGAGTTTGCGATTGAGAAAGAGCTGGGGGTGAGCGGGAAGAAGCAGATTTTGGAGCTGGGGCTGGCGAAGTTTAATGAGGCCTGCCGGGCGAGCGTGTTCAAGTACAAGGGCGATTGGGAGGAATTTTTCCGGCGCATTGGGCGGTGGACTGATACTGAGAATGCTTATGCTACTATCGACCGCGACTACACCGAGAGTGTGTGGTGGATGCTGGGCCGGGTGAACGAGAAGGGGCTGCTGTATCGGGGGTATAAGAGCATGCCGTATTGTCCGCGGTGCGAGACGCCGCTGAGCAATTTTGAGGTGAATGAGGGGTATAAGGACGATGTGCCGGACCCGAGCCTGTATGTGAAGTTTAAGCTGGTGGATGAGGACGCGAGCCTGCTGGCGTGGACGACGACGCCATGGAGCCTGAGCGGCAACGGGGCGGTGGCGGTGCATCCGGATGAGGCGTATGTGTATGTGCAGACGACGGAGGGGGATGAGGTGCTGGTGCTGGCCGAGAAGCGCTTGAGCGCGCTCAAAGGTGATGACTTCACGGTGCTCAAGAAGGTGAGCGCCCGTGAGCTGGCGGGTAAGCGGTATGAGCCGCTGTTTACGGTGGAGGGGCTGGACAAGCTTGAGGGGTATGAGAATTTGTACCAGGTGCGGCTCTCGGATACGGTGAGCGTGGAGGATGGCACGGGTGTGCTGCATGTGTCGGCGGCGTACGGCGAGGAAGACCTTAAGATCGGCCAGGATAATGGCTTCCCCGTGCTTACTACGGTGGACACGAGCGGGCGCGTGAAGCCGGGGATGGGGCTGGATGAGGTGGAGGGGGTGTTCTTTAAGGAGGCGGACCCGGCGATCGTGGAGCATTTGACGCGGGCGGGACGGGTGTATGCGGCGGAGACGTTTACGCATACGTATCCGTTTTGCTACCGGTGTGACTCGCCGCTGCTGTATTACGCTATTACGACCTGGTTTGTGAAGGTGTCGGCGGTGCGGGACGATATGATGCGCACGGCGGAGCAGATTCATTGGCAGCCGGCGCATATTAAAGACGGCCGGTTTGGGAAGTGGCTGGAGGGGGCCAGGGACTGGGCGATTTCGCGCAACCGGTACTGGGGCGCGCCGCTGCCGATCTGGGTGAATGAGAAGGATGCGGATGACTATTTGGTAGTGGGGAGTCTGGATGAGCTGGTGAAGCTGGCGGGCCTTGAGGGCAAGCCCGAGGATTTGCACCGGCCGGGCATCGACGAGGTGGTGATTCGCAAGGACGGCAAGGTTTATAAGCGGGTCGAGGAGGTGTTTGACTGCTGGTTTGAGAGCGGTTCGATGCCGGTGGCGCAGCAGCATTATCCGTTTGAGAATGAGACAGTGTTTGATGAGAGCTTCCCGGCTGATTATGTGGGTGAGGGATTGGATCAGACGCGGCTGTGGTTTTATGTGTTGCATGTTTTGAGCACGATTGCATTTGACCGGCCGGCGTACAAGAACGTGCTCGTGAACGGCATGGTGATGGCGGCGGATGGGCAGAAATTGAGCAAGCGGCTGCGGAATTATCCGCCGGTGGAGGACGTGTTTGCGACCGAAGGAGCTGATACGCTGCGGTTTTACTTGCTGGGCAACGACCAGGCGGTGGGCGCGGACTATATGCGGTTTAACCGCGAGGCGATGCGGGATATTCAGCGCAATGTGTTTGGCACGCTGTGGAATAGCTACTCGTTTTTGAGCATGTACGCGGAGATTGATGGATGGAAGCCGGGCAAGAAGCTGGTGCGGCCGGCGAGCGACAATGTGCTCGATCGGTGGATGCTGGCGCGGCTGGACGAAACGACGACGGCGATGACGACGGCGGCTGATGCCTATGAGCTGGCTCAGGCGCTGCGGCCGCTGCGTCTGCTTATTGACGATTTATCCAACTGGTATGTGCGGCGTTCCAGAAGGCGGTTTTGGAAGAGCGAGGATGATGGCGATAAGCACGGCGCCTATGTAACTTTGCACTATACCCTTGCCCGGATCGCCCAGCTTTTGGCTCCGTGGAGCCCGTTTGTGGCGGATAAGCTATGGCGTGGTTTGACTGAGGGTATGGATGAGGTGGTGAGCGTGCATCTGAGTGATTGGCCCGAGGCGGGCGAGGTGGACGCGCGGTTGATTCGCGAAATGGCTCTGACGCGCGAGGCGATTACCATGGGATTGGCGAAGCGGGCCGAGGCGAAGATTAAAGTGCGGCAGCCGCTGGCGAAGGCGACGGTGCGAGACACGTTGGACCCGACGTACGAGGCGTCTGGGCAGCTGAAGGCGCTCGTGGCTGAGGAGCTCAATGTGAAGCAGGTGGTAGTGGCGGCTAGCGGCGATCCGGATCATGTGGCCGGTACGGCGATGGTAGAGCTCGATATTGAAATCACGCTCGAGCTGAAGGCCGAAGGGTTGATGCGCGAGGTGGTGCGGCAGGTACAGAGCGCGCGCAAGGCGGCGGGGCTGGAAGTGGATGACCGGATTGTGTTGACGCTGGCGACCGAGGCTCCGGAACTGGCGGCGGCGTTGCGGACGCATGGTGAAACCATCAAGACTGAGACGCTGGCGACGAAACTGCTGACGACCGGCGCGACTGGTGAGGTGCCGGTAAAAGTGGATGGGGCTGAGCTGTACATCGGGATCGTGAAGGCGTAAATGGTGAGCGGCTCCTTGTCCGCTCGGTGGAGGGATAAGGAGCCGCGGTGGCGGGCTAGGCGCTGACGGTCTGGCGGAGGTCGCCGAAGCGGGTCATCAGCTTCAGCTGTTGGGCTGCCTGCCGGTACGACTGCCGGTCGGGGCCGAACTCCAGCTCGGGCCGCCATGGGCCGAACGAGCAGGGTGCGAAGCAGAAGCGCAGGAGGCCTCGGCGGGTGAGGCCGACGAGCACGTAGGCTCCCTGGCAACCCATGGTGCCGGTGGCGAAGGGTGTGAGGGTGGTGTCTTCGAAGGGGGCTCCCCAGGGGGTGAGTGTGACCCGGGGCTGCCGCTCAGAGCCTTCGGCGATCCGGCTCAGTATGCATTCGGTGTCGGAAATGTGCACGAGCATCCTCCTAGCAGTCGTTGAGGCGTGCTGGTTTTGTATTATACAAGAATTTCAATTAAGTTCAAGAGTGATGGGGCTATGTGCGGGTGGCTTGGTGCGAACGGGATGGCGCGGGCCGGGGAGGGACGGTAAGATAGGGGAATGTTGAGCCGGCGCTTCTGGAGGCATTTTGACTGGGTGTTATTTGGGGTCATGATTTTGCTCGTGGCGCTGGGTTTGCTCGTGATTTATTCGACCTCGTTTAAGGCTACCAAGCTGGTGAGTCTGACTGATGTGTGGCACCAGCTGGCGTTTGCGATTGTGGGACTGGGGGTGTTTTTCTTTATGGCCCGGGTGGATTATCGCACCTGGGTGAAGCTGACGCCGTGGTTGTATGGGGTGACCTTGCTGTTACTCGTGATTGTGCTTGTGTCGTCGCGGGCGGTGCTGGGGGCGCAGCGTTGGATTGATCTGGGGTTTTTTCAATTTCAGCCGAGTGAATTTGCGAAATTGGTGGTGATCATCGTGTTGGCTAAGTTTTTTTCAGATCATTACGATCAGATGCATCGGGTGCGGTATTTGGCCATGTCGTTGGGGTATGTGGCGGTGCCGATGTTGTTCGTGATCCGGCAGCCGGATTTGGGTACAGCCTTGGTGCTGGCGGCGATTTGGCTGGCGATGGCGCTCGTGAGTCGGGTGCGCAAGGTGTATTTGCTGGCGCTGACGGGTGTGGCGGTGGCGTTGTTGCCGGTGATTTTGAGCCATCTCAAAGCGTATCAGCGCGACCGGTTAACGGTGTTTTTGAATCCGCATGCGGATCCGCTGGGGGCGGGGCATAATGTGATCCAATCGACGATCACGATTGGCTCGGGGCAGGTGTTTGGGCGGGGGCTGGCGGCGGGATCGCAGAGTCAGCTGAATTTTTTGCCGTCGCTGGCGCAGCATACGGATTTTATTTTTGCGGTGCTGAATGAAAAGCTGGGGTTTGTGGGGGGGATGTTGCTGCTTTTGCTGTTTGGGGTGTTGCTATACCGGGGGGTGCGGATTGCGTACATCGCGCAGGATCGGTTTGGGATGTTTTTGGCGGTGGGAGTGACGGCGATGATTTTGTTCCATCTGTTTGTGAATGCGGGAATGAATATGGGGATCGCGCCGGTGACGGGCATTCCGCTGCCGTTTGTGAGCTATGGCGGCACGGCGCTGATTGTGGCTATGGCAAGCCTTGGTTTGCTCGAGAGTGTGTCGACGCGGCGTAAGAAGTTGCAGTTTGAGGGATGAGATTTGGGGATGAGGGCGGGGGTGGGGCCCGGCGCTGAACGCCGGGCCCCGTCGCGTTGATGGGTGGAAGGGACGGGTGGTGGATCAGGCCGAGGTCGGTGCGGCGAGGTGGCGGTAGCCGCCGTCGCCGGCGATGCCCAGGCTGAGCAGTCCGCCCAGGATGGTGATCGGCGTCGGGAGCTGGCCGAGACCTCGGTCCGAGAACTGGGCGGCCAGGGCCGGCAGTACCCGGCCCACCATGTGCTCCTGCTGCTCGCCCGAGGAGCGCCAGCCCTCGGCGACCAGCAGCCGGCCGTCGTGGAGCAGGAAGGCGGTGTGGGCGGCGAGTCCCTCGGGTAGCCGCTGGCCTTCGGGAAAGACCGCTTGGCAGACCGCCGTGTAGATGGCCTGCATGACCTCGCGCTTCAGGCCGCGGTATGGCCAGATCACGACCAGCCCGAGCGGCGTGCACGAACCGTCCATGAGCTCGGCGAACTCGTTGGGGTTGCCGTTGAAGTGGCCGAGGAGTTGGCCGAACGGCAGCGGGAACGGCCGGGATAGGTCGTGCACTGTGAGCCCGGTATCGATGGCGAGCTTGCCCTCTTCGAAGACCTGCGGGTCGTCCCAGGCGCTGAAGACCGTGATGCGATCGGCCAGGAGGCCGAGGTTCGGAACGCTGTTGCTGAAGGCGAGAGCCAGGTCCGTCACCTGTCCCGGGAGTGTGCCGCCGAGCAGCAGATCGCCGGACGGCAGGCGGTTCAGCATTGTCGCCCGAAGGTCCCGGTAGGTGTCCCCGGGGTTCGTGTACGGGGCGGGGTCGATGGCAAACGTGGGACAGAATGGGGCAGTTGGGGGCTCAGAAGCGGTCACGAGTTTGATCCCTCCTCGCGCCGGTAGGGCGCGAAGCTCATTGAATGGGTGGGGCCGGAACCAAGGTTGGTCCGGTCGACGTCCTCAGAGCGGCAACATTACCTCCTAGTTGTCAACGCGACCTTCCCTGTTTAGCCTATATGAGGCCAATATGCAAGGGTTTTGGTTGCTAAAAGGGAGCTTTTCTGGTAGTCTACCTTAGTTATGCGACATTAAATACAGGCACGCCTGCTAGACCCAGGCACGAAAGGGGCTTTGTAGCCATGCAAGCAGTCATTACTTCCGGGGGGAAGCAATATATCGTAGAAAAAGACCAGACGCTCGAGCTCGAGTTGCTCGGTGATGCCAAGAAGCTGGAGCTCGACGCGCTACTCGTGATCGACGGCGACAAAGTGAAGGTCGGCGCGCCGTTTGTGGATGGCGTGAAAGTGCAGGCTGAGGTCGTGGAAGAGGTGAAGGGCGAGAAGATTAAGGTGCTGAAGTTTAAGGCCAAGAAGCGCATTAAGCGGCTGACGGGTCATCGGCAGCATTACTCGCTGGTGAAGATTACCAAGATCGGTTAAAGAATGGCCCTCCGGGGCCGTTTTTTGTTGGCGAGACCGGGAGTGGAGCAGCGCTGCGCAGCCATCCGACGCGCGTCGTGTTATTGCACCACCCAGTAGTCGAACGAGTAGCTGGTGGGGTTGTTGTTGGGGGTGGCGAAATCGGCGGCGCCGATGGTGAAGCCGGTGGCGGTTTTGAGGATGAATGGCTGAAATTGGGCCGAGCCGGGGCCGATGGGGGTGATGACGATGTGGGGCACGCGGGGGTAGGCGCTGCGGAAGGTGACGGTGACGAGCTGGGCCGACGGGGTGCTGCCGGTGTGGGGCGCGACGGTGACCGTGACGGTGCCGGCGGCGTCGTTGCCGTCGACCGAGGCCGAGGTGGAGACGCCGGTGATGGGGGCGGCGGACGGGTTTTGGCCGCTGATCGAGAGGTGGCCGGCGAGGTTGAGGGTGCCGGCGACGGAGATGTCGTGGACATTGAGACTAGTGGCCGAGAGTGAGCCGCCAAAGGTGCCGTTGCCGGTGGCATTGAGATTGCCGGTGATGGTGGCGCCGGCGCCGAGGATGGCGGGGCTCTGGGCGGTGAGCGGGCCGGTGACGGTGAGTGCGCCGCGGATGTTGGTGATGCCCAGCGTGCTGGTTTTGTCGACGGTGAGGTCGGCGAGGGCGGCGGTGGCGGTGACCTGCAATCCGCCGGTGACTTTGAGATCGGAGCCGACGGCGACACGGTTTTTGAAAAGGGTGGAGGAAGTGATAGTGAGGATTTCGCCTCCGGCGCCGGCGGAGTTGCCGTCGAAGAAGGCGCCGAGTTTTTCGAGCTCGGATTTATCGAGGGTGGCGACTTTGGTGGGGGTCGGGGTGGTGGAGGAGTGGGCGCGGGTGAAGTAGGCATAGATGCCCACGACAATCGCGGCGGCTACGAGAGCGCCGACGAAGGTAAAGAGCGTGGTCATGATGTCGGCGCGGCGGTAGATGGAGGTGATGGAGGCTTTGCCCCGGGGGACTTTTTTGTGGCTGTCGCCGGGGGTAAGCACGGTGGGGATGGTGCCGTCGGAGAGTGGGTCTTTTTGGACGGAGGCGGCGACGGCTTTGGCCTCGGCGGAGGAATCGGCGGCGGGATCGGCAGTGGGCGGTGCGTCTGGGGTGGGGGCTGCGGCTGGGGGCGTGGTTTGACCATCCGGCGGGGAGGCCGGGGCGGGGGTGTTGGTTTTGGGTTCGTCTGCCACGGTTTTTGCGTTACTCGTATCTTGATTAGGTTATAGCATACTGCTTGTGGTTTGAAGGCACAATTGCCCGTTGCCAAGCGATTGACTGGCGAGCGGTGGGAGCATAAGCTTGATAGTAACGTTGTGACGACTGGAGTGTGGTATGCGAGGTGGTGGCAAAATGTGGCGGGCGGCTCGTGAGTTGGGGCCGGTGTTGATGGTGGCGGTGGGGGTGTCGTTGGTGAGTACGTTTGCGGGGGCGTGGCTCGATCACATCCATCAGGTGGATGCGGAAAGTCGGGCTAATAAACTTGTCGTGGCGGCGCCGGGGCCGGATGGTTCGCAAACCTTGACGGTGGGAGAGTGGGGCGTGACGCTGGTGCTGCCGTTGGCTCGGCAGTTGCCGCTGGTGAGTTATGCCGGGCAGGGCGGGTCGGGGATTGGACTGTCGGCCGAGGATGTGCGGAAGCTTGGCGAGGCTTGCGGGGCCGATCACAACGCGCTGGGGGCATTGCTGCGGCTGCCCGGTGGCTCGTTTGTGGCTTCGAGCAGGCATAATGGGGTGGATTATTTTATTGCCACGCTTGCGGGATACGATTACGTATATCATGTAGCGCCGACGGCTTGTCTGGACACGCCGGGAGCGGTGGGGGTGGTGAACCGTGAAACGTCGATTATTCGGGAAGCTATGACGACGCTGGCGCCGACGAGCCGCTAGCCAATCTGGTTATGGTAAAATCGAGATAATGCTTGTGATCCCGAGGTATAGTCATTATTCGCACACCGGGTGGCTTGCGCACCACCGGGATACGTCGTATGCGCTGTTGCTGTTTTTGACGATCGGCGTGGGGTTGCTGCTGGCTGGATTTACATGGTCGGTACGGGCGGATAGTTGTGATCCGTCGCCGTCGACGACGTGTAGTGCGTCGTATGGGGTGACGGCGGTGGTGCCGGGGCCGCGGCCGGCGAAGCCGGCGGTGATTACCTCACCGTCGAGTGGCCAGACATTTGGGACCAACCCGGTGACGGTGGAGGGTACGTGCCCGGACAAAGCGCTCATTAAGGTGTTTACGAACGGTATTTTGGTGGGCAGTGTGATTTGCGACGCGAGTGGGCACTTTAAGGTGCCGGTGGATCTGGTGGTGGGTAGAAATGATTTGACGGCACTGCCGTACAACACGCTCGATCAGGAGGGTCCGACCTCGCCGACGGTGACCGTGACGCTCAATCAGCCGCCGGGCGGGTATGGGTTTTCGACGGAGTTGATTTTGCAGTCGGTGAACTTCTACCGCGGCAGCGAGCCGGGGGCGGAAATTACCTGGCCGGTGGAGATCGTGGGCGGCCAGGCGCCGTATGCGGTGAGCGTGGATTGGGGTGACGGGACGTCGGATTTGATAACGCGGCTGGCGCCGGGGCCGTTTACGGTGAAGCATACGTATCGGAAAGTGGGGACGGGGTATTTGGGCTCGTTTCCGCTGATTATTCGGGCGACGGATGCGGTGGGGCATACGGCGTACTTGCAACTGACGACGATTGTGAACGCGGCGACAGCGGGGGCGGGAAATAAGGCGGCGACGGTGCCGGTGGCGACGAATTTGCTGATTATTTGGCCGCTGTGGATTGTGCTGCTGCTGATGATCGTCTCGTTTTGGCTCGGTGAGCGGCGCGAGAAGCGGATCATGGAGAAGCGATTGGCGGCGCTGGCATGAGAACAAAACCATCTGGCAGCCCATCGCGGCGTCGAAACCTCCAGTCCTCACTCACCGTAGATCTGACTACGCCTCGTTCCGGGCTTCGCTTTCTCCTAGCGCTGCATCTGCCAGATGGTTTTGTTAGGAGGCCCGAGCGTGAATGACGAGGAGCTGCGGCGGACGGTGCGGCATGCGGCGCAGCTCCACGGGGTGTCGCCGCAGGAGGTGGTGGCCGAAGTGGCTGGAGACGGCCGTGAGCCCGGCGAGGCGGAGCGCCCGCGGCGGCGAGGCCGGGCGCATATGGCGGCGTGGCTGTCGTCGCTCGTGGTGGTCGGGGCGCTGGCGGGCGGCGTGGTCGTGGGCGTGATGCGGCTGGTGGACGGGCCGGTGGAGGCGCAGGCCAAGGTGTTGGGGCAGGTGCAAACTGAAGCGGCGCCGACGGCTACACCCGCAGACACGAATGTGCTGGCGGGACTCATTATTTCGTTTACGTATCCGGGTATGTTTGACCAGGTGTCGCAGTCCAAAAGTGACGCGCAAGTGCTCGAGCAGTATACGATAGGTTCCAAAACGAATTACAGGCATCGGGTGGCGGTGGAGGTGCGGCCGTTGCCGAGCGGCCAGCTAGCGGACGATGCGAGCTGGCGGGTGCGCGAAATCCATGCGGCGGATTACCGGGCGAGTGCCGAGGTGGTGGGTGGCGAGACCGTGAAGTTCATGACCAAAACCGATGGCCACGAGCAGACGTTATTTTGGCCTCATGGAGGCAAAAACCTGACAATTTCGATCACTAGCACTGATCCGCACGACGATATTTCGGCGATTATGGCGCTTATTAAAGGTAGCTTGCGGTGGAAGCAGTGATGGGCAAGTGGCTGGGGGTGTGGTTGGCCGGCTGGATGATAGCGGGGCTGCCAGCGAGCGGAAATTATGAATTGAATTCGTACGGCTTCGGCAATGGCGGGACGGCGAATTCGAGCTCCGCCAATTACCGGATTAACGGCGCGGCGGGCGAGGTGGCGGGGTCGGCCTCGTCGGCCAACTACAAGGCGGGAGCGGGCGAGGCGCACGAGAAGCAGGCCAATGTGCCGACGGTGACGATTAGTAATGATGACAACTGGTACAACAAGCTCAAAGTGCTGATTGGCCCGGCGAACAATCCGAGTGACGCGGTGTTTGCGGTGGCGATTTCGACTGATAATTTTGTGGCGGATACACGCTATATAAAGAGCGATTTGACCATCGGCTCGTCGCTGAGCTTTGGTGATTACCAAACGTACGCGGCCTGGGGTTCGGGTGCGGGGGTGATGGTGCGAGGGCTGGCGCGGAGTACGGTGTACACGGTGAAGGCCAAGGCGTATCGAGGTAAATTCACCGAGAGCGGGTATGGACCGACGACGAGTGCGGCGACGGTGGATCCGCAGCTGGCGTTTGACATTGACGTGGCTACGACGGATACGAGCACGAGCCCGCCGTATCAGATCGACTTTGGGAGCTTGCTCGTGAGCACGGTGACGGATTCGGCCAAGCGGGTGTGGGTGAGCTTGGATACGAACGGCGAATCGGGGGGCAAGGTGTATCTGAGTGGGCAGAATGCTGGGCTCAAAAGTACGCAGGCGGCTTACACGATTGGGGCGGCGACGGCGGATCTGAGCGCGGTGGCGGAGGGCTTCGGGGCGCAGGGGGTGTCGGCGACGCAGAGTTCGGGCGGTCCGCTGGCGCTGACCGCGCCGTATAACGGGTCGGCGGCGAATGTGGGCACCGCCGATGCGTTGATCCGCGAGATTTTTTCGGCGCCGGCGCCGCTGGTGGGTGGTCGCGGGTCGTTTATTTTGAAGGCCAAAACCAAACCGCTGACACCGGCGTCGGGAGATTACGCAGAGGTGCTGACGGCGGTGGCGTCGGCGAGTTTTTAGCCAGGGACTGGGCTTATGCTTGTCAACTGTTGTAAAAAAGAGTTGACAGGCATAAGCGGTTTCCGATAAGCTGGGAGCAGATTCTTAAAAAGTCCTTAAAAGTCTCTCGAACCACCCAATCACTGTGGTGGCGAAAATAAAGTTAAACAAATGAACAAACCAAAAATCAGACTTATCGTCGCCGCCGTCGCCGCTCTCGTAGCAGAGTTATGGGTGCCGGCTTTTTCGGGAGTTGCCCAGGCGGCTCCGCCGCAGTTTACGCAGGCGTTTGTGCGGCCGGATCGTCATAAGGCGCTGACGGCTACGGGCGTGATGGTGTGTGCTACCCCGTCGGCGGCTTCGACGAGTGCGACAGAGACGTTGGTGGACGTGACCTTCCCGACTGACGGTGGGGCGACGGACTTCGTGGTCAACTCGACGGCTTCGAACTGGACGGTGGATACGAGCGACTTGCCGGCGGGAGCTACGGCGTGGCCTAGCATCGGGACGGCGACGACCGTGAGCGGCCACACGGTGCGATTTCCTTCGGGCGACTTGACCGCGGCCACGCAGTACTGCTTTCACACGGCGGCGCGGCTGACGAACGGTTCGGCGACGACTTCGGTGAGCATCACTGGTGCCACGCTGGTGACATACGACAACGCGGGTACGCCGCTGCCCGTCAACCAGACCAACTGGGCCTACACGGTGACAACCGACGACAGTATCGTGGTGAGCGCGGTAGTGCCGCCGAACTTCACGATCGCGCTAAGTGCCTTCACGGATGCGTTTACGACCAACCTTGATCCTACCAATATTGTGTCGACGGCGGGTGTGACCGCGACCGTCACGACCAACGCGGTGGGCGGCTGGATTGCTTGGGTGAAGGATCAGTACGCGGGCTTGCACTCGGCGGCGGCCAACTACACGATTGATTCTGGCCTGAAGAACCCCTACCCGACTCAGCTGCACGTGACGGGTGACGCCGCCTTCGACCTGGTAGCGAGTGGCGGTGGTGTGGGACGCGAGGGATACGTGATGGACGTGGATCTGACGACCGATGCGACGGGTGGCTGTGGGTTTACTACTCCCTACGGGATCGATGCCGCCTTCAACAGTGCGAGCGGTAACGGCGGCGGTGTGCTGAGCAATACGAGCTATCGCCCGATCGCCAGCTGTGGCGGCGCCGCGCCGGCCACCTCGGACGGCGATGTACTGACCCTCTACGAGCGCGCGGTAATCCGCGGCGGTACGCCGGCCGGATCAGACTACACGGATGTGATCACGGTGGTGGGCGCGGGTAACTTTTAAGAGGAAGGTAATGAAGCGCGGGTCTTTCGGCCTCACAGACCGATAGGCAGTTGCATGCTTCTTATGCTTCGGATACACTACTGAGCAAGTAGTGTTGATGGAGTTTGAATGCACCGCTGGAGTCGGCGCCCGTCTTTGAGAGTAGTTTCGGCTGTAGCGTTGATGCTCAGTGTGGTGGGACAGCTCCTCCCGGCAACGGCCGAGGGGGCATTTCAGCAGGCCTTTGTGCGGCTCGATCGCATGAAGGTCAACACGGCGACGGGGGGGATGGTTTGCGCCACGCCCGCCACGGTGGGAACAGAGGCTAAGGTTATCGTGACGTTTCCTTCGACATATACGCTCAACACTACGGCGGCCAACTGGACGGTGACTACAACCAATATTCCGGCTACGGCAACGGCTTGGCCGGGCATTACGACGGCTTCGAATGCGGATAACGGTACCAAAGCAGCGACATTTCCTTCGAGCGACCTCACAGTAGGCACGCAGTATTGTTTTAATTTTTCCGGCACGAGTACGCTCACGACGGCGTCCGCGGCGGCCAATAGCCAGCAGGCGAATATTCAGACGCAGACTTCGGGTAGCGTGGTGGTGGACTTTACGTATGTGGCTTTGGCGAATAACACCGATGACTCGATCGTGGTGACGGCTGTAGTGCCGCCGTCGTTTATTTTGACGCTCAGCGGGTACGCGGATACGTTTACGGGCAACCTTGACCCGACGGTGGGGTCCGGCGGCATTGTATCGACGAACGGGGTGACGGCGACCGTGACCACGAACGCCAAGGGCGGCTGGATCGCGTGGGCGAAGGATCAGTTTGGGGGGCTGCATTCGGCTTCGACGACCTATACGATCCCGACGGCCGGCACGGTGAATGGTGCGCCGTCGACGATCAACGGCGGGGCCGAAGGCTACGTGCTCGATACGGATTTGACGACCGATGCGAGCGGCGGCTGCACGCTGGCGGTTGATGCGGAATATAATGGCGCTACAACGGCTCAAGGTGGTACGCTTAGCACCACCTATCAGCCGATTGCTGCGTGCACCGGCGGGACGGCCAACGGGGATGTGATTTCGCTGATCGAGCGAGCGACGATTTCGGCGGCAACGCCGGCGGGTAATGATTATACTGACACGATTACGGTGGTGGGCGCCGGTAATTTTTAACCTGGGTCTTGAGATGAAGCGAGTGATTGTGCGGATAATGGGGGTGGCGCTAGCATTGGCTTGGGGGCTGGCGCCGGCGGTGGCGAGTGCGGCGGATGCGCCGGCGCCCGGCACGGGAGCGCTCGTGCTGCAGGTCTCGCCGCTGCCGATCAATCTGGAGGCGGATCCGGGCAAGAGCGTGTCGGCCGATTTGCGGGTAAAACAAAATAGTGGCAGTGATGCGCGGCTCAAGGTGTCGCTCATGAAGTTTCGCGCGTATGGCGAGGAGGGCAAACCGGAGCTGATGGACCGGCAACCGGGGGATGATTATTTTGATTGGGTAAAGTTTGATAAGACGCAGTTTGATGCTCCGGCGAACGTGTGGCAGACGGTGAAAATGACGATCAACGTGCCGAAAACGGCGGCGTTTGGGTATTACTATGCGGTGGCGTTTTCGCGCGTGGGGGACGATGTGAAGCGAGGCGAACGCACCAACTCGGTGGCGGGGGCGGCGGCTACGTTGGTGCTGCTCGACGCGCGCTCGCCGAATGCGAAACGTACGCTGGGCCTGGCTTCGTTTACCTCGATGCACCGGATTTATGAGTTTTTGCCGGCGGATTTTAAGGTAGCGTTTAAGAATACGGGCAACGTGCACGTAGTGCCGCATGGTGATGTTTTCATTATGCGCGGGAACAAGCAGCTAGGGGTGGTGCCGATCAATAGTGCGTTTGGGAATATTTTGCCGGGATCGAACCGGGTTTATCCATCGGAGTGGACCGAGGGTTTTCCGGTGTACGAGGATGTGGTGGAAGACGGTAAGGTGAAGCTGGACAAGAACGGCAATCATGTCCAAAAACTCAAGTGGGACTGGACGCAGCTGACGAAGCTGCGGATTGGGCGGTATACGGGGCATTTGTTTGCGGTGTATGACGATGGTAAGCGCGATGTGCCGATTGAGGCCGACGTGTCGTTTTGGGTGATTCCATGGCGGTTCTTGGCGGTGCTGGCGGTGGTGTTGGCGATCGTGGGCTTTGGAGTGTACTCGGTGGTGCGGGGGACTTTGCGCGGGGCGCGGCGGCTCGGCCGGCGCCGAAGGTAGGTATCGAGATGCGGCGGGGGAGAGCGTGGTGCGCTGGGATTATTTTTGCTTTGGTGAGCGGTTTTTGGCCAGGATGGGCGAGCGCGGCGACGGGCGGGACGGGTCTTGTGGTATCACCGGCGTTTGCGCAGGTGGTGGTGCCGGCGGATAAGCCGAGTGTGCAGTATGCGCTGAAGTTAACGAATCGCAACCCGACCGATCAGAATTTTCGGTTGAGCGTGGTGGACTTTGGGGCGCTCGACGAGCAAGGTGGGGTGGCGTTTTTGGGCACGCCGGCGAGCGAGCTCGTGCACAAGTATGGGTTGGCGTCGTGGATGGTGCTCGAGAAGAATGCGGTGTTTGTGTCGGCAGGGGCGACGATGGAGGTGTTGGTAACGATTGATAACCGCGCTACGCTAGCGCCGGGCGGCCATTATGGGGCGGTGTTGGCGACGGCGGTGGATGACGCCGGGCAGCCGGCGAGTCAGCAGGTGGGAGTGAAGCAGGTACTTTCGAGCTTGGTGTTGGCGGTGAAGGATGGTGGCCAGCAGGTTGATTTGCGCTTGGCGTCGCAGACGAGCGCGGCGGGGTGGGTGCGGTTGCCGGGTCGGGTGGAGCTGCGGTTTCAAAACGGCGGCAACGTGCATGTGGTGCCGCGCGGGGTGGTGGAGGTGAAGGACCCGGTGGGGCGGGTGGTGGAGCGAGCGGCTATCAACGAGGCGTCGGGAGTAATTTTGCCCGAAAGTTTTCGGCGCTATCGGGTCGGTTTGCTGGGCACGAAGGTGGCGTGGTTGCCGGGACGGTATTCGCTGACAACTACATACCGGTACGACGGCACGGAGGCTACCAAGACGTTGGTGACCGGTTTTTGGTATGCGGGAGCCATAGTGGTGTGGATGGTGGGGTTGCTGGCGCTCGCGGCGGTGGGCGGGTTGGCGTGGTGGTTGTGGGTGCGGCCGCGTCACCGCCGATAATTTGATGATCTGGTGCGTGAGCTTGGGTTAAAATTCATGTCCCCGGGAATATAGTTTCGGAGAGTGCGGAGCGAGGGGGAGAGCGGGTGTCGTCACCAGAGGCATTTTGGGGCTGATAATGCTTGTGTTTTACCTGGAAAATGGCTATGCTTAGGGAGTAATTGTGTGAAGGTGTGCGCGTACCCAGTCGTCTCGCAACGAGTCGAAGATTTCGGGTAACGGGTGGAAACAGCCGACGCATGGTAACCAGGGCGCTGACGGCGACTGGGGTTTTTGGGATACTGGTGAGCGTGGTGATGGCGTCGTGGGCCGGGCCGGCGGTGGCCGCTACTGGCATCAACAAGCAGGTCAACTTTCAGGGCAAGGTGGTGAATTCGAACGGTACGAATGTGACCGACGGGAGCTACGGGTTTGTGTTTAAGTTGTACTCGGTGAGCTCCGGCGGGTCGGCGATCTGGACCGAAAGCAAAACCTTGACCGTGACTGATGGGATTTTCCAAACCAATTTGGGCTCGGTGACGGGCTTGCCGGGATCGGTAGATTTTAACACCGACAATATTTACCTCGGAATCAATTTCAATACTGATGGCGAGATGAGCCCGCGGATTCAATTTACGGCTAGCCCGTACGCGTTCAACTCGGATCTTTTGGATGGGCTGGACAGCTCGGCGTTTGCGCAGTTGAACCCGGCCTCGGCGCAGAGTGGTTCGCTCAACGTGACGGGTAGCGTGCAGGCGGCGACCTCGCTGCAGGCGCCGTTGGTGGATACGGCGACGGCGTCGGCATTGTCGATTGGCACTGGGACGGCGACGAGCGTGACGGTGGGGCGAACGAGTACGTCGTTTACGATTCAGGGCAATGCGAGCTCGGTGTTTACGGCGACGAATGGGGCGAACACGACCACGGTGAGTTTTGTGACGCCGACGGGTACGAATGCGATTAGTTTTCCGGATGCGGGCGGTACGCTGTGTACGACGGTGGCGACCACGTGCAGCGCGACGTATCAGGCAGCGAGCGCGACCGGCTATTTGCTCAAGAACGCGCAGGATACCTCGAGTGCGAGCGTGACGGGGGCGCTGCTGGCGTTGACCAACACGAGCACGAGCGGCAACCGGGTGCTTGATCTGACCAACCAAGGCACGGGCTCGACGCTCAACCTTGTGGCCAATGCGAACCCGGGGGCGGGGGCGGCGCTGCTGAAGGTGAATAATCAGGCGGGTAGTCCGAGTGGGAATTTGGTGGATTTGCAGCAGGGTGGTACGAGCCGGTTTGCGGTGGCCCAGTCGGGGGCGGTGACGCGGTCGTCGAATGCGCAGGGCACGGATGCGGATTCTTTGACCGCGAACTCGCTGACGACGGGAGCGGCATTGCGGGTGACATCGAGCAATAATTCGGCGGCCAACACGCCGTGGAGCGCCGTCGCGCTGGCGGTGACCAATGCCCAGGGTACGACGGCGGTGAGCGGGGGGACGATCGCCGGGCTCGATGTGCAATTTGCGCAGAGCGCGACGGTGGCGGGCAACACTGAAACGGTAGCGAATTTGGCGGTGGCGGCCAACAGCGGCTCGCCGGCCGATAGCGTGGTGGGTTCGATCTTGAACCTCGCCAATAATGACACGGCGACGGGGAATCAGATTGCGGTGACGGACGCGCTGAAAATTAACGGTGCGAATGTGACGAACGGGATTAATTTGAGTGGGACATTTGGGACGAATTTGATCACGGCGAGCAACTTCAGCGTGAGCCAGGCGGGGGCGGTGGTGGGCGTGGGCGTGAATTCGGGGACGGGATTGATTCAGGGTACGGGTGGTTTGACCGCGACGGGGGCGGTGAATCTAAACATTGGCGCGGCTACAGGTGCGATTACGTTGGGGGGCGGGGCGGCGCCGCTTGCGATTGATTCGACCAACTTTGATGTGTCGAGTGCGGGGGGCTTGAGCGGGATTACGGGTTACGCGCAGGCGAGCGGGAACTTTTTGCAAAGCGGTAGCGGGACGTTTGGGACGGGTACGGGAGCGGTGTCGCTCGGTGGCGTGACGGTGGTGCAGCCGACGGCTACGAGTACGGCGGCGTTTAGCGTCAAGACGCCGGCGGGTGGCACCAATGCGAACGTGTTCACGGTTGACACGACCAACAGCCGGGTGGGCATTGCCTTGGGCGGGAGTACGGCGCCGACGCTGGCGCACGAAGGCCTGGAGGTGAAGGGGGCGCTGCGGCTGAGCGGTTCGAGCAGTGCGTACGTGGACACGTTTACGACGCCGGTGGGGTCGGGGGTGGATACGAAGATTAATATTCCGTTGTATGATCCGGGTGGTTCGGGGCAGGTGCTGGCGTTTGGGTTGCCGTCGGGAGCGGCGACGAATTCGCGGGCGATCTCGGTGTTTGACCGGCGGGGGTGGAACGGCTCGAGCTATGTGGCGACGCCAGTACAGCCGGCGGTGGGGTTGTTTAGCCCCGACGAGAACAACATTTTGGGCTTCTCGTGGGAGGGCACCACTACCACTGGCTACTTGAAGACAACGGGCGGCAATATTGCAGTGCGGTCGGGGTCGACCGATCTGATCACGGCGCTGTCGGGTGGAAACGTGGGTATTGGGCTGAGCCCGAGCTACAAGCTGGATGTGAACGGAGACGCCAATATTGCTTCGGGTTCGGCGTACAAAATTGGCGGGACGAATGTTTGTACGGCGAGTGGCTGTACGGCGACGGCCGCGAGTGCTATTTTGAACCAAAATGCGGCTCAGCAGACTTCGGCCAATTTCTGGATTTCGGGGACGGGCCGGCTCGATACGTCGCTGCAAACGCCACTGCTCGATACGGCGACGGCCGTGGCTCTGGCGGTGGGTACGACGAACGCGACGGCGATTAACCTCAACCAGAATACGACGGTGGCGGCGGGCAAAAATTTGAGCTTGGCGAGCGGCGCCGGCACGTTTGCGCAGGCGTTTACGGGGACGGGTGACGCGCACACGATTACGGCCAATGCGCTGACGACTGGCTCGGCTTTTAAGGTGACGTCGGCGAATAATACGGCGGCCAATACGGCGTGGAGTGCGATTTCGCTCAATCCGACGAACGCGCAGGCGACGACGGCGGTGAGCGGCGCGAATTTGATCGCGGGGCTCGACCTGGAATTTGTGCAGGCGGCGACGGTGGCGGGCAACACCGAAACGGTGGCGAACCTGGCGGTGGCGGCCAACGGTGGCTCGCCGGCCGATAGCACGGTGGCGTCGATCTTGAACCTGGCCAACAACGATACGGCGACGGGCAATCAGATCACGGTGACGGATGCGCTCAAAATCCAGGGTGCCAACGTGACGAATGGGATTAATTTTAGTGGGACGTTTGGGACGAACTTGATCACGGCCAGCAACTTCAGTGTGACTGGGAGTGGCGACTTGACCGCTGCGGGGACGATCACGGGCAGCACGGCGGTGAAGACGATTAGCCTCGATACGCCGAGCGCGGGGGCTTTGAGCATTGGTTCGGCCACGGCGACTTCGGTGGCGATCGGCCGCATGACGCAGAACTTTACGCTACAGGGGGCGGCGGGACTCGGCGGCTCGAAGATCACGGGGACGGGCGGCGGGTTTACCTCGGCGCTGACATTTGCGACGCCGACGAATACCCGAGCGCTGGTGTTGCCGGATGAGGGCGGTACGCTGTGTATTCAAAATTCGGCCAACTGCGGGTTTTTGCTAGGGTCGGCGGGTTCGTACATCATTAACCAAACCAGCCAGCAGGCGAGCTCGAATTTCAATATTTCGAACACGGGTGTGGCGGGGGTGAGCTTGGTGGCGCCGCTGTTTGCGACGGCGGATGTGGCGAGCGGCTCCTCGGCGGGGGTGACGCTGCGGTCGGGCAACGGGACGGCGGCGAATGCGAGCTCGGGGAACGTGACGATCGACGCTGGGTCGAAGAACGGCTCGGGGTTTGCGGGCAACGTGAACATCGGGGCAACGAACGCGCTGAACGTGAACATCGGGCGCAACGCGGCGACGGCGAGTGGGGTGGCGGTGTCGCTGCAGGGGCTGGCGGCGAGCAGTAGCTTCATTTTTAATGACGCTACCAACACGAATCAGCTGACACTGACCTCGGCGACTCCCACGGGTGCGCGGAGCTTGGTGCTGCCGGATACGAGCGGGACGCTGTGTGCAGACTCGGGCAACTGCGACGGCACGACGGGTACGGGTTATATTTTGAACCGCACGGGTACGACGCAGACGGGGAATTATCAGATTAGCGGGACGGGGCGGGCGAATACATCGCTGCTGACGCCGCTGCTGGACACGCCGAGCGGCACGACGACGCTGAATATCGGTACGACGAACGCGACCGCCGGGATTAATTTGAACCAAAATGTGACGGTGGCAAGTGGCAAGAGCGTTACGGTGCAGGGGGCGTTTACGCAGTCGGGTGGGGCTGTGAGTATCACGAGTAATGCGGCGGCGGTGCTCACGACGACCTCGGGCGCGCTCACGATCACCTCGGCGGCGGCGGCCACATGGAGCACGGCGGCGGGGGATTTGGGCGTGAGCGCGGCGGCCAATTTGAACCTGAACGGCACGGCGGTGAATGTGGGCGCGGTGGGGGTGCAGACGGCGGCCTCAAGCGTGCACATTGCCGACACTACGAGCGCGACGGGGGCGCAGGTGGTGACGATTGGCTCGACGGCGGCCAACGCTGGCAACATCACCACGGTGCAGGGCGGCAGTGCGGCCGGGGGCGGGGTGGTGCTGGCGGCGACCACAGTGGGGCTGGCGGCGGCCAATGTGACGTTCACGTCGGGCGGGGCGCGGACGCTGTCGGTGGCCGCGGCGGCGAGCGGGGCCGGCAACAGTTTGACGATTAAGGCCGGCACGAGCGGCACGGGAGCCAACAACGGCGGCAACCTGGTGCTGCAGGCGGGAGCGACCGGCGGCAGCGGCACGACGGGATCGGTGGTCGTGAAGGCCAACGGGACGGATTCGGCGACGGCCTTTGATGTGCAGAATGCGAGTGGGGTGTCGCAGTTTGCGGTGGATACGGTCGGTAGCCAGGTGATCACCCAGGGCATGACGCTGCAGAGCAACACGATCACGCCGAGCGCGGCTATGACGGTGGGATCGACGACGCAGACGTTGACCCTGCAAGGCGGCAATAGTACCAAGATTACCGCGACCAACGGTGCCAATACGGTGAGCGTGAATTTTGCGACCATCGCGGGTGCCGGCACGTACCAGTTTGCGAGCCCGACGACCAACACGACGTACACGATTTGTACCTCGGACTTGAATTCGTGCGGGGCGGGCAGCACGGGCTATTTGCGCAAGGGGACGGCCAACGAGACCTCGAGCGCCAATCTGACGGCGGGACAGTTTCTGTATCAATTTAGCAACAACGGCTCGCTGGCCTCGAATGTGCTTGTGCTCGCCAACGGCACCGGCACGGCCAGCACGCTCAAGGTGACGGCGGCGGCGAACGCTGGGGCGGGTGAGGCGCTGATTTATGCCAAGCTGACGAATGCCTCGGTGGGCGGCAATTTGATCGATCTGTGGAGCGGTCCGAGCGGGACGGAAACGAGCAAATTCTCGGTGAACGCAGCGGGGGCGGTGACGACGGCGAGTACGATTAACGGACAAACAATTTCGAGCACCGCGAGCTTCACGGGCACGGTAGGGACGGGTGGCTTGCTCACGGCCAGCAGCCTGACGGTGACGAACGCGGCGACGTTTAGCTCGGGGGCCACGGTGAACACGGCGGCGCTGACGGCGAATGCGGGTGCGAGCATTTTCAGCGGTATTAACAACAACGCCGGGGGCATTACGAGTGCGGGTGCGGTGAGTGGGCTGTCGAGCTTGCAGTTTAATACGGCGGGCACCATTGACGCTAATGCGGCGGTGGCGGTGAGCATTGGGACGACGAACGCATCCACGCTGAATATCGGTCGTGCGGGGGGCACGCTGAGTTTGCAGGGCAACACGTCGAGCGCGCTGACGGTGTCGAATGGTACGAATACCACGAGCTTGCAGTTTGCCAACCCGACGGGCAATATTATTTATCAATTTGCGGCTGGTACGGCCGGCACCTACCAGCTGTGCTCGACGTTGGCGGCTACGTGCGGCACGACGTACGCGGCGTATTATGCGAACGGGTACATTCAGCTGGCGCCGGGGACGGCGCAGGCGGATGCGAGTGCGAACCCGAGTATTTTCATTAATAAGAGCACGGTGAGCGCGAACTACTTGCTGAGGCTGCAGGCGAATGCGGCGGATGTGTTTGGGGTGCAGGCCAACGGCATCGTGACGGCGGCGGGGACTACCTATCTGGGCGGGACGTCGTCGAGCTATGCGATGCAGGTGGATACGGCCAACTTCAAGGTGCGCATTGGTACGGGGACGCCGACGCTCGGCAGCGGGGGAGCGAATGCTACGGCGGCGCTCTACGTGAGCGGGTCGAGTGAGTTTGCGGGGACGATTCGGGTGGGAGACGGCACCAATAACGCGACGTTTGATGCGACTACCAAGGAGGTGACGTTTGCGGGAACGGCGCGGCATGCCTCGGCGGTGCGGCTGACGGGGGAATTTGCGGGAGCGGTGCTGGATGCGGATGGTTCGAATAATACGGGGACGATGACGGCGGCATACGAATCGACACAGCGCTTTGGGTACTACAAATGGGTGACGAGCCAAGGTACGGCTCAAGATTACGACATCGTGGCGACGGTGCCGGTGCCCGATGATTTCAGCGCCTGGACGGGTTCGCCGACGTTTTGGACGTATGGCAGCGCGGGTAGCTCGATGTCGGTGACGATTACCGATACAGCGGGCACGGTGGCTACCAACTACAACGCGTCGGCGCTGACGGTGAGTACCACTTGGACGGCGCGCAGCGTGACGACGCCGGCGATCACGGGTACGTACACTCAGGGTTCGAATATGATCGTCCGGATTCACCTGACGGCGGCGGCCACCACAGGTGATGTGCGGTTGGGGACTATCACATTACCTTATCTGACGAGGTGGTAGGGTGAAGCTGGGTATCAATCTCGATGTGCGCCGGCCGGTGCATGCGGTGGTGATGGGGGTGTTGCTGGCGGGTATGGTGGCGCCGGTGGCGGATTGGCTGGTAACGAATGAGCGCTATCGCATGACGCCGGCGGCAGCAGCGGTGGCGGAGCGGCCGAGCCCGGCGCTCATGAGCAAATTGCGGTATGACAAAGATAAACACGCGAGCGTGTTTAATGCCGAGGGTCAAGCCGACGCGTGGTCTGATCCGAAAGATAAGCTCCAAATGGCGGTGGGGGCCGGGGGCAAAAAAGACACGCAGCTGTATTCGGCTACGTTGCCTGACAATCCGGCGCAAGGGGTGGAGGTGCACGACAATGTCAACGACGTGTCGGTGAAATTTGTGCCGCAGGTGGCGCTCATGGAGGGGCGGAGCAGTAATGGGCAGGTGACGTATCCGCTCAAAGATGCGGCGGGGCAGATGATGTTTACGCCCAAGGGCAATGGGCTGAAAGAAGACATCGTGCTGACCTCGGCGCCGAAGGCGGACGCGATGGAATTTCATTATCGTTTGGATATTCCGGATACGGTGGAGGCGCGGCTGGAGGATGACGGGAGCGTGGGATTTTATACGGCCAGTCCGGAGCTGTATGGCAATGTGAGCTACGGCAGCGACAATGACCGCGAGATGCTCGATAAGGCGCGCGTGGCGGGGGCCAAAACCTACTTGATGTTTGCGATTCCGGCACCGGTGGTGCGCGAAACGGGCCAGCGCAGTGCGGTGAGTGCGCGGTTTGGGCTGAGCGGGAAGGATTTGGTGGTGCGGGCTCGTGGCTTAGCCAAAGCAAATTATCCGCTTTCGATTGATCCGACCTTTTTGTTGCGGAGTACGGCCGACTTTGTGTTGGGAAGCGTGGACGACAACATCGACCTCACCTCGGTGGCCGACCAAATCGGCCGGGCGCCGCTGAGCGGTGGATCGGTGGTGGCGTGGACCACCGGCACCAACATCACGGTGGCACGGTACGCGGGGGCGCTCGTGGCGTACAACAATTTTGTGTATCTCATTGGGGGCGGCGCCGACAGCGGTACGGCCACTACGCCGACCAACGTAGTGTACAGCGCTTCGATTGGGGCGGCCGGGGCGCTGACCTGGACGGGTACGAGCACCAACCAGAGCCTGAACACGGCGCGGCAGGGGCTGGTGGCGTTTGGTTACAACGGCTATTTGTATGCGGTGGGCGGGGAAAATACCAGCAACAACCCGATCGCGACCGTGGAGTACGCCAAGATCAACTCGGATGGTTCGGTGGGGACGTGGAGCACCACGACTAGCCTGGGTACGGCGCGGGCCTACATGGCAGGGGCTAATTATCAGGGCGTGGTGTACGTGATGGGTGGTGAGGGCGCTACGAGCAACGGGAGTTTGCTCACGAGTGTGGAGTATGCGCGTATCAACGGCGACGGCACCATCACGAGCTGGACCACTACGACCGCGCTGGGGACGGCGCGCGACCGGTTCTCGGGTGCGGCTTACAATGGCTTCGTGTACGTGACGGGCGGCCGCACGGGTACGCCGACGGTGCTCAGTACGGTGGAGTACGCGCCGATCAAAAGCGACGGCACGCTGGGCTCGTGGATCAGCACGACGGCGTTTCCGACGGCGCGGCGCGATCATGGGGTGGCGGTGGAACGCGGCCACATTTATGTGTACGGCGGCTGCCGGGTGACGGGATTTCCGTGCGGGGCGGCGAGCAATTTCATTTCGGATACGCAATACGCGGTACTGAATGCTGACGGCAGCGTGGGAGAGTGGCAGCAATCGAACGACTACACGGGTGCCACGGCTCCGGAACGCAGCAATCCGTCGTCGGCGTTTTATAACGGATATTTGTATTTTGTGGGCGGCTGCACGATTGAGATTAGTGCCAATCAATGCGACGGCGACGACCCGAGCCCGGGGCCGGGAGTGCGCGGTGGAACGTTTAAAACCAACCTCGATAATGTGGGCCGCTTCGATAACGGCATGAGCGGCCACAGCGGTTTTCCGTTTGACAGCAACTCAACAACGGCGCGTATGGGCGGCAAGGGCGTGGCGCTCAACGGGTACATGTATTACATCGGGGGCTGCAGCACGGCCAATAACGCGACGTGCAACAACACCTATAGCTCGCTGGTGGAGTACGCCCAGATCAATGCGAACGGCTCGATGGGGGCGTTTGCCTCGGCGGGTAATGTATTGATCGGCAACGGCACCAACAAGGCCGGGCGGATTGGGCACATGGTGGTGGGGTACAACAACAAAATTTACGTGATCGGGGGTGTGGAGTATACCACCGGCAATGTGGATTCGTACCAAGCGACGGTGCAGTCGGCGACGCAGGCATCGAACGGTACGCTGGGGACGTTTACGATGGAGGCCAATGCTTTGCCGGGAGCGCTGGCGTTTGGGTATGCGGCGGTGTGGCACAATATGATATTCGTGATGGGGGGACTGAGCAATGGCACGACGGTAGCGACTACGATCTATAAATCGACCATCGCGAGCAATGCGCCGGGGGCGTGGGCGACGGCCAAGCTGACGTCCAATCCGGCTACCGCCGCGACGCTCGCCAACGCGCGGTGGGACATCGGCGGCGGGCAGTGGGGCAACTGGCTGTATGTGGTGGGCGGCATGTCGACTTCGGGCGGGACGTACGTGACAACGGCGCATGCGACCGAGCGGATCGCGATCGACAACAGCGGGAATTTGACGATCGCCGATCTGGGGACATTGACAGGGGCGTTTGCGAGCCGGGGGATGGGCATGGCGGTGCACAATGGCTATTTGTATAGTTTTGGCGGGTACAATACGGGATCGACGACGCAGCAGGCGACGATTCGCTGGACCAAGCTTGATCCCACGACCGGCAGCCCGACGGCGCCGGACGCCGGCAATGTGTGGGCGGCGGCCAACATTGGCCAGGCGACGACGTTGTCGTACACCAAGACGGATGGGCAGCTCTCGACGGCGCGGGGCGAGACGACGGCGGTGGCGACGGGTGGGTACATGTACATCATGGGCGGGTGCGCTGGGACGCTGGCGGCGGGGACGTTCAAGCAGTGCGCGACGGCGTTCGTGACGACGGCGAACACGACCGAGCTGTATGAGCCCAATAATGGTGGCAATGGGCAGACGGGGGCGTTTACCACTGGTACCGGCAATGTGGTGGATTTGCCGACGGTCGGCGGAACGGCGGGGCGGGCGGATCACGCGTCGGTGGCGTACAACGGTAAGCTGTATGTGATCGGAGGCTGCCGAGTGTACACGACGGGGGCTTGCAGTACGGGGCTTGGTGATATCGAGCGAGCCGACATTGATCCGGGAGGCAAGGTGACGGGCAGCTGGACGGCGCAAACTTCGCTGCCAAGTGGCGAGGTGCGGTCGTCGTTGCAGGCAGTGGCGTATAACGGGTATTTGTATGTGATCGGTGGCAAGAGTGCGAGCTCGGGGGCGACAGCGACGGTGTGGTACACCACGATCGATAGTACGGGTACGCTGGGCGGCTCGTGGACGAACGCCGATCTGCCGGCTGGGACGGATCGCACCAGCTTTGGGGCGGCGATTGCACGCGGTTATTTGTTTGTGGCGGGCGGAGATAATGGCTCGGGAACGAAGAAAAGCGATGTGTATTACGCGGCTATTAATACTAGTACTGGCGGGCTGGGGACGTGGACGCTCAACACGACAGGATTCACGACGGCGCGGTCGGGCTTTAGCCTCGTGTCGTATAACGGCAAGTTGTACGTGATAGGTGGTACCGATGGCACCAATAATTTGCTCGATGTGCAGTTTGGCACCGTGGCGGCGGATGGTTCGATCGCCAGCTGGAGCTACACCACCGATGTGGCCCGCGGGATGGTGGCGCGGCAGGCGGTGGCTGCGAACGGCTATATGTATTTTGTGGGAGACGAGGGGTCGACGGCTGAGGTGCTCTATGTGGACATTAATGCGAATGGTACTCTCGGTACCACCCAACATTCGGCGAATGCGATGAGCGGCGCGCATGCGCATGGCGCGGCGGCGTTGTTTGGCGGCGTGATGTATGTGACGGGTGGTTGTGTGTTGAGCGCCGGGGTATGTACTACCGTGTCGGCGGCCAATGATCGCGCGGGGCAGTTCGCGATCGCGCGGACGGGGCATTATTCGAAATTGTTTAATACCGAGGTGGATACCTCGCCGAGTCAGCTGGTACTCACGGGATCGCTGTCGGGGCCGGAAAGCAAGGTGGCGGTGCGGTTTTACACCGAGCAGGCGAGCGCGACCCAATTTGGGGTGGCGCAAGTGTTTGACCCGGTGATTTTTAACAACTTCTACGGGGTGCAGCCGCTGGATTCGAGTGGTGCGAATACGGGGGTGGCATTTAACTACCTGATTGTATTGGTGCTCGATGACAGCTTGTCGGGTACTTTCCCGGATGTGGCGACGAGCGCGGAGACGAACGTGTCGGAGATTGATTTGTACTACCACGCCAACCCGACGCGGCGGCTGCGGCACGGGGCGGCGTTTACGAACACGGGGTGTAATGCGACGCCGGCGAACGGCTGCATTTTGGACACGGCACCGTAAGGCTAGCGGGGGGTTATTTGATGGTGAGGGTGGCGCCGGTGGGGGTGCCCAGGATGTTGGCGGCGCCGGGGGTCGAAATGAGGGCCGAGCCGGCGGCGAAGCTCAGAGCGGCGGTGCCGGGCGTGGTTTTGGCGCGGAAGGTGACTTTGGCGACTGAATGGTCGGAGCTCACGGGTTTGATGGTGCCGCGGGCGATCTTGACCAGGCCGTTTTGGCCGGTGGATTCGGCCGCAATGCTAAAGGCGCCGGTGGCGGCGTCGGCGCTGACGAAATCGAGCTTATCGGCGGGGTAGGTGAAGTTGGCCTGTACAGCGTTTACGGCAGCGGCGCCGCTGTTTTCGCGGATCTCGATGGTGAGCGTACCGCCGGCGGTAATGGTGCCGGCGGCGGGGAAGAGATAGAGGGTGGCAGTCGAGGCGGGGGTGGCGGCGGGGGCGCTGGGAGTGGGCGTGAGGGAGAGGCGGTGGCCGGTGCGGTTTTGGTAGACCACGGCGCCGATGCCGCCGAGTACAAGCACGACGGCCAAGAGGGTGAGGGGCCAGTATTTGCCGAGAATGACAGAGGGGGGATTTGGTTCTACGCGAGGCATGGTGGAGTTTCCGTGATTACTATTGCGTTACCAAGTAATCATAACTCAATACGGCGCCGCTGGGTGGGGCGGTGTCGGTGTGCACCTGGAAGCCGCCGGTGGTGCGGGTGACATAGGCGGGCGTGGCGGCGCCGGCGCCGGTGAGCGGAGTGAGCAGCACGTGGACGGTGGCGGTGTAGGCGGCGCGGAAGGTGATGGTGCCGAGCACGCCGCTGGGTGGGCCGCCGCCGGTGTTGAAATTGAGCGTGCCGGCGGTGTCGTTGCCGCTGATGCTGGCGGTGCCGCCTGAGCCGACGGCCGGGCCGGTGACGAAGCCCGGCGTGGGGCCCTGGGTGGTGAGGTGGCCGACGACGAGCGGACCGGAAATGCTGAGGTTGCGCACGGCCAGTGAGCTGGCGTTGATGGCGTTGAAGCTGGCATTGCCGCCGACATTGATGCCGCCGGCGAAGGTGGCGAGTCCGGTGACGCTCAGTGTTTGCTGCAGGACGGTGGTGCCGGTGACGTTGAGATTGGAGCCGACATTGAGGCCGATCACACCCCCGCCACCGGTGACATTGAGCTGGCTGAGGGTGACGGGGCCGTTGGCGTTGAGGCGGCCGCCGATGGAAAGGTCGCCGGCCACATCGACCTTGCCGCGGAAGAGGGCGCCGGCGCCGATGTTGAGGGTTTGGCCGGAGCTGCCGAGGCTATTGCCGATCTCGCTGAGTTTGGCGAGCTCAGCGGGGCTGAGGGCGGTGACATTACTCTTGGGTTCGGTTTTGGCCGGCTGGTTGAGCCGGGCGTAGTAAAATCCCACTACCCCGCCGACGGCGAGCAAAAAGGCAAAGAGGCCGACCACGGCGCCGACGACATTGGCCCGGTCGGTAAGTCGGTGCCAGCCAGCGTGCCGGTTTTTGGCCGGCGGAGGCGGTTTGGGGAGGGGCGTCTGGGGAGACGGCGCCAAAGGTGGGGTGCTGCCCGGGGGCATGGTGGCTCACTAGCTTACTATGAGCTTCAGTATACTGCTCAAGCTTCGGATATTCCATCGGAGCTTGAGCGGATTGCGCGTGGTGGGCAAATGGTTCAAGATGGATTTTAATGAGACGTTGGAGTCGACAGTTGGTGGTGGCGTGTGTCGTGGCGGTGGCCGCGAGTGGGGCGGCGCATGCCGAGCTGCAGCAATCGGCGAGCTATAGCCTTAACGAGAGTGAAGTGGGAGCCGGCGGGGATTTCACGGGGGCTTCGTCGCATTATAGCTACGCGCCGGGGGTGGACGATGGGGGTAGTAGTTTGGGTGAAACCGCGGTGGGCACTTCGAGCTCGACGAATTATTCGTCGGGAGCGGGGTTTAATACGACGGCTCAGCCGGGGCTGACGTTTATTGTGAATACGGCTACGGTTAATTTGGGGGCCTTGTCGACGAGCGTGAAGGCGACGGGAGTAGCGACGTTTTCGGCCATCAACTACACGACGTATGGCTATGTGATAACCGCTATCGGGACGCCACCCAAAAACGGTAGTCACGCGCTGACCCCGCTGACTACCGATACGGCGTCGAGTGTGGGGACGGAGCAATTTGGGGTGAACACGGTGCTTAATACGTCGGCGGCGGTGGGCGCCAATCCGGCGCAAGTGCCGTCGGGATCATTTAGCTACGGCGTGGCGGGCGACGGGGTGACCGGAACCTATGGCACGACGCGGCCGTATACGATTTCGGATAAATGGCGCTTTAACAGCGGTGAAGTGGTGGCTTCGGCGCCGAAGTCGTCGGGTGAGACGGACTACACCATGACCTTTTTGGCCAACATGAGCACGACGACGCCAGGTGGAAAATATACGAGTACATTGGAGTTGGTGGCTACCGGGACCTATTAAAGTGCTTGCCGCACGCGAGTTCATTGACACTCGAAACAGTGCTTATGCTATGATGAATTGGATAGTGGCCGCAGCAAAATAAATGAAGGATTTATCAAGCACATGACCAAGCGGGAAATTTTATACGCTCATTACCGCGGGTTGATGCGTCGGGCGGTGACGTGGTTTGGGTTGGTGTCGTTGGTGCTGGGGGCGTCGAGTATCCCCACGGCGGCGAGTGCGGCTCAGATTACGGCTCGGTCGACTACGCTCACGAGTTCGGCGGCGGCGGCGAGTACGAGCTATGCGTTTACGTGGACGGGTCCGACCGCGACGACGGTGAAGGGAATTAAATTTCAGGTGTGTGACTCGCCGCTACAGCAAACCACCTGTGCGGCGCCGAGCAGTGCGAGCATAGCGACTGCGACGTTCCAGACTACGGCGCCGACCTCGGCAGCACTCAGTAGCTTTGCGATTTCGGGAACGCAGAATGCTACCCAGGTGATCATTTCGAACGCCACGGGTACCGCGGGTAATGCTACATTTACCGCGCAGTTTAACGCGGTGACCAATCCGAATACGGCCAACTTGAGTTACTACACGCGTATTACGACGTATTCCGACACGGGGGCTTCGGCTGAGCTCGACTTCGGCGCCATGGCGGTGTCGACGGCGCGCCAGATTAGTTTGGCGGCGAACGTGCAAGAAAGCCTGACGTTTTGTGTGGGCACGAGCGGCACGGGTTGCGGGGGCGGTGGTTTGACTGGAACCACGGTGAACTTGGGTGTGGGCAGCGACAACGTGTTGAGCTCCTCGACGCCTTCCGGCGGCATCTCGCTCATGGCGGTGGATACGAACGCGACTACGGGATACGTGATCACCTACATCACGACGAGTCCGGGCGGCACCGGCGGCACGGCTTGCGCGGGGAGTCTGAGCTCGAGCAACGACTGTATCACGGATTTTGGGGGCACGGCGGGAACGTTTGTGGCTGGGACGGGGAAGTTTGGCATTAACTTGCGCGATAACGCTACGCCCAACATTGGCGCCGACATTAGTGGGTCGGGTTCGGGAGCGGTGAGCGCGCCATACAATACGATCGACAACTTCGCGTTCCAGGCCGGTGCTACGCCGCGGACGGTGGCGAGCTCTACTGGGCCGACCGTTCCCAACCTTTACACTGTGGCCTATGCGGCGCAAGCAGGGAATACGACCAAGCCTGGTGCATATAGTGCGACGTTTACTTGGGTCGCGACCGGTACGTTCTAATTGATTTCTCGTCCGCGGGGGTGAGTAAGCTATGAAACAAACAAAAAAAATAATAGCGGCGATGGTTGTGGGGCTCGTGGTGTGTGCTGGGTTATCGCCTGTCGCGCAGGCGGCTGGCCAGCTGACGAGCCGCAATGCGGTGGTGTCGACCTCGGCCGGGGGCGCCACGGGGGTGGCGTACACGATTGGGTTTACGCTTTCGGGGAGCCAATCGTTGGGCTCGATCAAATTTGAGATTTGTGACTCGCCGGTGCTGACTACGGCCTGTGCGGGTACGGGTGACTCGAGCGGGGCCAGCCTGGGGGCGGCGACGCTTGGGAGTATGTCGCTCGGCTTGGGGTGGTCGGTGGGGTCGCAGACGGGCGCCTCGGCCTCGGGGACGAATCTGGTGCTGACGCATTCGGCGGCTACCTTGAACGGTGCGGCCTCGGTGGTGCTCAACAATGTGACGAATCCGAGCGCTAGCAACAAAGAGTATTTTCTGCGCATCTCAACCTATACTGATGCGGCGGCTGCAGCGCCGGCGTATCCGGGGACGGACTTTGGGGCGGTGGCGATGGATACGGCCAACCAGATCGTGGCGAGCGGCGTGATGCCCGAGAGCCTCGTGTTTTGCGTGGGAACGAGCGGGACCGATTGCACCAATATCACGGGGTCGGCGGTGAACCTGGGGGTGTTTTCGCCCACAGCCACGAACACCGGCACGAGCCTCATGAGCGCGAGCACCAATGCGGGTTTTGGCTACGCCATCACGCTTCACGGCACCACGCTCACGAGCGGCTCGAACACCATTGCGGCCATGGGGACGCAGAGCGGGAATTCCGGCGGTTGCACGCCGAGTTGTAGTGCTGCTACAGGGGTGGCGCAATTTGGCACCAATGTGCGCGATAACGCGACTCCCAATGTGGGCACGGACGTGAGCGGCCTCGGTACGGCGACGGGATTTGGCGGCTACAACACGCCCGATAGCTTTCGGTTTTTCAATGGCGATACGGTAGCGAGTGTGGCGGGGGTGACGAAGAGCAATGTGTTTACCAACTCGTATGTCGTGAATGTGGGCGGCGATCAAGCGGCAGGTGTGTATACGGCGACGTTAACGTACATCTGTACTGCAACGTTTTGATCATGGGCAAACTGCGCACTGGACTCATAGTGGCGGGGGTGTGGGTGACTGGATTGATGCCACTGGCCACCGAGGCGGCTGGCTTGGCGCCCCGCAATGTGGTGGTGGGATCGAGCGGCCAGGGCGTGAGCACCAGCTACGCCGTGAACGCGACCACGGCGACGGCGGCTAGCATCGGCTCCGTGGGTTTTCAGATTTGTGGTGCGCCCACAGGGGCGTGCGTGACGCCGGCTGGCGTGGTGACTACGAGCGCGACGTTGGCGGCGCAGAGCCCGGGCGGGTTTAGTATGGTGAACGGCTCGAATGGAGCGCCGTATATTACGCGCACGGCGGCGCCGGTGGGTGCGGGAACGGCCATGAGTTTTACGCTTGGGTCTATCACCAACCCGAGCACAGCCAACTTGAGCTACTTTGTGCGCATTACGACCTACACGGGCACCGACGGTGCAACGGGGGCGGTCGATACGGGCACGGTGGCGCTGAGTACCGCCCAGCCGGTGCAGCTTACCGGGGTGACGCCGGAGATTCTGGTGTTTTGTGTCGGTACGTCGATTGCGGGCAACTGCACGACGGTAAGTGGCTCGACGATTGATTTTGGAGATTTTTCGCCCACGGTGACGCGGTCGGGCACGAGCGTGATGCAGGCGCAGACGAATGCGGCGAATGGCTACGCGATCACTGTTACGGGTACCACGTTGGCGTCGGGTGTAAATACGATACCAGCCTTGGCGACGCAGACGGGGAGTGTGATCGGGACGAGCCAGTTTGGCCTGAATTTGCGGGCCAATGGGACCCCGGCGCTGGGGGCAGATCCGAGCGGTGCGGGCAGTGGGACGTTTAGCGGTGCGTATGGCACGCCTGATTTGTATCGGTTCGCGAGTGGTGACGTGGTGGCCGCGGGGCTGGCGCCCACGAACGCGAATACGTTTACGTCATCGTATATCGTGAATATTGGTGGCGCGCAGGCGGCGGGAGTGTATACGGCGACTATGACATATATTTGTACTGCTTCGTTTTAATGGCTTGGCATTCGTAAACAGTCGAGTTGCGCCATATCTGGCTTATGCTATACACTGATCGTAATGCGTAAGTGGTATGTGAGTGGACTAATTAGTCTCCTGGGCGTTGTAATGGTGGCCCCCACGTTGGCTTGGGCCTCCACGCCCACGCCGCCCGTGGGTTCGCCCGGCCAGGGATTGGAAATTTCGCCGCCCGTGATCGAGCTCGAGGCGGATCCGGGCCAGACGGTCACGGCTGCTATTCGTGTGCGCAATGTGACGCGCGGTGAGTTGATCGCCAAGGGCAAGGCCGACGACTTTGGTGCCGGGGCCGACGAAGAGGGTAAGCCGAGGTTGCTGCTCGATGAAACGGGCGCCACGCGGTTTTCGCTTAAATATTGGGTGTCGGGGGTGCCGGATTTGAGGTTGGCGCCGCAAGAATTGAAGTCGACTACGGTGAGCATTGCGGTGCCGGCGAACGCGGAGCCGGGCGGACACTTTGGGGTGGTGCGGTTTACGGCGGTGCCGCCGGAGCTTGAGGGTACGGGCGTGGCCTTGTCGGCGAGCGTGGGGACGTTGATATTGCTCAAAGTGAGCGGGCAGATTAAAGATCAGTTGTCGTTGACGGAATTTGGTGTGACGCGGCAGGGTAAGCCGGGACCTTGGTTTGAGTATGGGCCGCTGGACTTTTTGGTGCGGGTCAAGAATGACGGCAGTGTGCACGAAAAACCGCAGGGGTCGGTGAAGATCACCAATATGTTTGGCCGGCAGGTAGCTAATCTGAAGGTTAACGACAAAGGTGGCAATGTGCTGCCCGATAGTATTCGGCGGTTTGAGCTGGCTTGGAGCGAAAAGCGGCTGTTTGGTCGGTATACGGCCAAATTGTCGTTGACGTACGCCGGGAACAAAAAGCTCGATAGCACGCTGACGTTTTGGGTGATTCCGTGGCGATTGATCGGGCTGGTGCTGGTGGGCCTGTTGGTATTGTTCTTCCTGCTGCGATTGGGCCTGCGCCGGTACAACCAGCACATCATTGAACAGGCGAATAACCGCCGGTAATGCTGGGCAACGAGCATTTTGGCAGGGTGAGGCCGCATCGGCACACTTCGTACGCGGGATTGTTGTTTGGGCTGCTGGTATCGGGGTTGTTGCTGGTGGGCGCGAGCCTGACGGTTTCGGCGGCGGCGCCGGCGGTGAATCCGCAATCGGGCTCGGTGGGGCTCATCGGCACGGTGCGCGGGCCGGCTCCGAGCGTGTCGGCGACGATTCTGAGCCCCAGCGATGGTTCGCATACCTCGAGCATTCCGGTGACGGTGTCGGGAGCGTGTCCGGCGGGGACGTTTGTGACGATCGAGAAAAACGAGGTATTTGCGGGCGCGACCGTGTGTCGTGACGACGGCACCTTTTCGCTGCTGGTGGACTTGTTTGCTGGGGCCAATCGCTTGGTAGCGCGGGTATCCGATGCGCTCGGCCAATTTGGGCCGGATTCGCCGGCGGTAACGGTGTTTTATGATGCGCCCTCGCTGGACCGGACGGCGGGCACGGTGGGCAAACAGCTGTTTCTGGAGACCAGCCAAACAGTGCTGGGGGGCAATCCGGGGGAACAGATTGCGCGTACGATTACGATTGTGGGTGGCGTGGGTCCGTACGCGGTGAGCTGGGATTTTGGCGATTACGCCACGAGTTTGTCGAGCCAGACGGGAGAGGGGGCGGTGACGGCTCGTCACACCTACGCGCAGCCTGGGACGTATCAGGTGATCGTGCGCGTGACGGACAGCTTGGGGAATACGGCTTATCTTCAGGTGGTGACGGTCGTGAACGGACCGGTGGAGGCTTACGGCGCGTCGCACGGACTGGGGGCCTTGCCGGGGGCATTGGTGACAGCCTGGCCGCTGTATGGTTTGGCGGTGGTGATGGTGATATTTTTTTGGCTGGGCGAACGTCGCGAACTGCGAAAATTGCGTCGTCGACATTTGCTTTTGGAGCGGTAATTTTCGGTTTTTCCACGGTTTTTCGAGGCTAATACTGCTTGCGTTTCCAGATAGGCCAGCGTACCATGAGAGCGTAAGTAGTTTGTGAGGAATGGGTCAGCTCCAGCACGGTTTTTGTCGGCGTCTCGTTCGCATCACTCTACGTATAGCCCTGACCCTCGCGGTTGCTGGGTTCGTTGTGGTTGGGGGGGATGGCGGTCAGTCGTCGGTTCAGGCGGCAGCCGGGATTAATAAGCAGATTAATTTTCAAGGCCGTTTGCTGACCAACACTGGGGCGGTGGTGGCCGACGGTAATTACAACCTGCGGTTTAAGATCTATCAAGACGGTCCGGGTAACGTAGCAGGTGATACCGGCGGAACCTTGAAGTGGACAGAGCTGTGGCAAAATTCGGTGGCCTCGGGGTCGTCGGCGGGGGTGGTGGTCAAAAACGGGTACTTCTCGGCGACGCTTGGCACTTACTGTGCGTTTAGCGGGGGGAGTTGCCAGGGTAACACGAATACGGCTATAGACTTCAACCAGGATACGCTGTGGCTGAGCATGGATGTGGGCGGGACGGCGGTGTCAAATACGCCCACGTACGACGGCGAATTGCTGCCGATGAAGCGACTCAGCTCGGCGGTGTATGCGTTGCAGGCCGATAATGCAGGGAAGTTGGGTGGGCTGACGAGCGGGCAATTTGTGCAGCTGGCCCAGGGGGTGCAAACCGACAGCTCGACATCGAACCCTTCGATCGGCATCAACAAGACGGGTGGTACCGCGGATATCATCAACCTGCAGCGCGGCGCGGCGGTGGTGCTGCAGATTAACAATGCGGGGCAGACGGTGTTTCGGCCCAGCACCGATTCTGTGGCGGCTCTCGTGGTGCAAAAGGCGGGAACGACGACCAATATTTTGACCGTGGATACGTCGAATAACCGGGTGGGGGTGAATCTGGGTACGGCTAATCCGCAGGCGACGTTTGAAGTGAACGGCGGAGCGATTTTCTCGGCGGCGGGTTCGAATCTGACATCGTACGCGGCGGTGACGGGCGGCATCCCGAGTACGCTGGCGGTTTCAAAGTACGCCGTGGCGGCGGGAGCGGCGGTGATTGCGACCGGGCTCACCGGTGCGGCAGCGGATCACGGCACAGGGTTGTCGGTGTTTGACGCGCGGACGAATAGTAACTTGTGGCCGGCGATTGCGCTGTGGAGCCAGAGCGAGAATCGATTGGCGGGTTTTTCGTGGGAAGGCGGGAGCTCGACGGCGTATTTTAAGACGAGCGGCGGGGATCTGGCGCTGAAGTCCGACGCTACTACCTTGCTGACGGCCAGCGCTTCGGATTTGAGCGTGAATATTCAGGCTTCGGGGGCATACAAAATTGGCGGGACGACGGTATGTAGCGGTACGGTGTGTACGCCGGCGGCGGGTTCGGGCAATTATATTCAGAATAGTACGGGCTTTCAGAACGGCAACTTTGCCCTGGTCAACAATGGTTCCACGAGTGCTGATACGGCCGTGATAAAACAATCGACGAGTCAAACGGGGTACTTGTTGCGGGTTCAAAATAGTGGCGCCACCGTGGATTATCTGACGGTATCGGCGGCGACCGGGACGGTGGGCGTGACCGGGGCGGCTGGCGGGTCGCAAACGGCCTTGAACGTGGCAACGAATGTGGCCTCGAACACGGGCGTGGTGATTCAGGGCGCCAGCAGCCAGACGGCGGACTTTTTGCAGGTACAGGATAGCACGGGGGCGACCATTGGCCGAGTGAACGCGGGGGGAGATCTGGAGATGTTGGGTATTATCAATAGTTCCTTTGGCGGTATTGGAAAAAGTGGGAATGGTCTGCTCTATTCGGAGCAATTTGACAATGCGGTTTGGACGAAGACAAACGTGACTACTCCGGTGGCTGATACTGATGCGGCGCCGAATACCTCTACCACTGCTGAGAGTTTGGCCGATAGTAGCCCTGGTGGCTTGGTGAGTCAGCCCTCGACTTTGGTTGCGTCGGGTTCGACTTTTATCTTTAGTGTGTGGCTCAAAACGACCACTGGCACGCAGGCGGTGGATTTGCGTATTGATGGTTCGACTTTGGGGACGGGAACCAAAACTACGGTGACTGCTACTACGACCTGGCAACGGTTTAGTGTGACGCAGAATGGCACGGGGTTTACGGGTAACATGGTGGCGGTTATTTTCCCCGGCGGTACCGCTGGATCGGGAACGGTGAGGGCATGGGGGGCTCAATTGTGGACGGGTTCGACTGTCCGGGTTTATAGCCGAACGATTGGTAATGCCTGGGCTTCGGGTAGGGGGGTGGTGACTAGCAGTGGGCTCTTTGTTTCAGATGCAGCTAGCAACGCAGTATTGGTGGTGCAGGGTGCGGTGAGTCAAAGCGGTGATTTGTTTCAGGCGCAGAACAGCGCGGGTACGACATTGGCAAAGGTGAGTGCAGCCGGGGCACTGACGGCGGTGGGGGTGAATGCGGGGACGGGGCTCATTCAGGGTACGGGGGGTTTGACGGTGACGGGGGCGGTGAGTTTGACCGGTACGGCCACCGGGGGGATTCCGACGGTCTCGATCGATATGACCAATAGTGACACTACGGGATTTGGGGTGGGGGCGCGATCTACTCTGACGACATCGCCGGGCTCGGCCAACTCAGCGACGACTTTGGGCAATGGCTTTATTGCCCAGCCCGCCAGCGGGGGCTCGATTACTTATAGCGGGGATTACATGGCGGCTTATAGTCAGGTGAGCTGGCAGGGGAGTAACGTGTCGACTGGTCGGCTCATTGGATTTGCGGGAAAAACTATTGTGAATAGTGGTACCGGGGCGGTGACGAACGCGATTGGGATTTTGGCTGAGAATACGCTCAGCTCGGCGGTGACCAATAGCTATGTGCTGAAGGTGGCGGATAACGCCGGCTCGGTGGCGCCGACCAACGCGTATGGGGTGTATGTGGATAACCTTACGTCGGGTACCAACCGATATCCTTTGTATCTGGCGGGGAGCTCCAAGATTTTGTTTGATGTTAATTCGTCGGGGCAGATCGGGGTGAATTTGCCGACGGCCAGTGTGGCGAGCGCCGATCTGACCTTTGGCGAGGGCTCGACGCGCGCCGTGAACGTGCTTACGCGCACCACCAACGCGGCCGGTAATGCTCTCACGGTGACGGCGGGGGCCGGCGGCAGCGGGGCTACGGGCGTTGCCGGCGGGTCGCTGACGCTGGCGGCTGGGGCGGCGGCCGGCACCACCGGCAACGCCAACGGTGGCGACGTGCTAGCCTACGGTGGGGCTAAGGTCAATAGCGGTACCGATGGCAACATACTCCTGGCCTACAATGGTTCGATTGCTGTGGGCAAAGTGGGTATTGGTACCGGTAGTCCGTCGCGCATGCTGGAGGTGGATGGGACAGCGCTCGTAAAGGTGGCTGGTGACGCCTTTGAGGTGCAGGATGGTGGCGGATTGTCAGAACTGCTTGTGGATACTTCAAATGACCGAGTGTATGTGGGCAATCGGACGCCCGATACGGTGGGGGCGGTTCTGGTGCTCGATACCAAGACGGTTGCCGTCGATCCATCTGGTCTTGACGGAGCGATGTACTACAATTCCGGCTATCGGCGAATGCGTTGTTATTATGATTCTTCGTGGCGATTTTGTAATGATCCGGCGGGGTTATTATGGGGCTTTAATATTGAAGAAGAATTTGTGGACGGGGGGAGAAATTGGAATTCAGGCGCGAGTGGAACTAGTTCTTCATCGGCCGCCACTGGTCCTGATTTGGCGACGAGAATTGGTCAGTTTTCGATGATTACCGGCACCACAACGACGGGGAAGGCGAGCGTATGGTACGGTAGCGCCGGGCCCGAGCAAACGATTGTGGGTGGAGGCGAAGAAATGGAATTTGCGGTTAATATTCCGACCGTGCCAGATGCCACCAATGATTATGACGTTTATATGGGTCTGTGTGATAGTCAGACTGGAGCTTGCACCGACGGTATGTATTTTAAAATTGATCGGGCAGTAAGTACGACGAAATGGGTCTATGCGGTGGCCAAGGGTGGTTCGGTCACGGAAACAGCCTCGACCACAAGCTTTTCAGCCGGCTGGCACCATTTCAAGGTGTGGGTGCATGCCACGAATAACATCGAATACTTTGTGGACGATGTTTCGATTGGCAGTATCGCGAGTGCGACGAACGTACCTACCGGTACGACGAATGGTACAGAGCCGTCTTTTTCGATTATTAAACAAGCCGGAACGGTGGGTCGGGCGCTCGTTTTAGATTATTTCCAATACCGCAATACCTTTACGGCTGCGCGGTAGGTCTCCGGGCTTACTGTTTTCGGAGGTGAGCGGCGATAAACTTGAGGGCGGCTTCGGCGCCAGTGGCTTTGGTGGTGACGAGCAGCCAGGTGTTGTCGGCTTGGGTGCTGAGAAGGGTGGTGTGGGTTTCGTCTTGGCCGATGACGGACGGGTAGCGGGCGGCGGGAACGCTCGTGGCGTGGGTGAGGTGATGCTCAAAGGCGGTGATGTCGAAGTCTTTGGACTTGGGTTGTTCGCTAAAGTTTAGGATGTGACCATTGGAGTTGGCGGCCGAAAATACGAGGACGCCCTCGGCGGTGTCGTAGGAGGCGGGATCGATCTCGTAGTCGTCCGGGAGGATTGTGGGGAGGTAGAGCGAGAATAGGGCTTTTTCGGCAATGGTGGTGGGGATTGAGAGGGGTTGGTGAGTGATGTGCCAGATCCAGACACCGCTGGCTGCGCCGGCGACGGTGAGGCCGAGACTGACGGCGAGGATGAGGCGACGGGGTTTTGGGGAGCGTGGGGATTCGTTGTTCATGATTCTACTATACCAAGAGGTGCTTATGGTTGTCATACGGTTTTTGTTCGGTATAATCTGCTGGTGGGTGCGATATACTGGAAGGGATAAGGGGTTGGTATGGCGACGGTTGATTTTACACTGGAAGATGTGCGGCAGATTGTGGCGCAGGAAGTGCGCAAAGAGGTGCGCAAGGAAGTACGTAAAGAAGTCCGCAAGGAAGTACGCTCTGAGATACACAAAGAGCGTGAGTATACGCGTGCGATGATTCGTGAGGGTGTTGATGAAATGAAGGAAGCTATGCACGCGGAATTTATGGGTTTTGTGGAGTATAATTTCGACCCGGCGATTTCGTCGCTGCAGGACGAAATTACCGCCGTAAGGCACGATCTGAAGAGTTTGCGAGTGGTGGCTGGTTAGCGGCGCCGGGGGCTGTATCCAAGCGTAAGGGCGGTTTGGTATAATGCCTCATGAATATGAGGGTTGGAAGCGGCTGATGGCCAAGATAATCGCGATCGCGAACCAGAAGGGTGGGGTGGGTAAGACTACTACCACGATCAATCTGGGTGCGTATTTGGCTTCGAACAAGAAGCGGGTGCTGGTGGTAGATTTGGATCCGCAGGGTAATACCTCGAGCGGCTTGGGGATCGTGCGCGATCAGTTGAGTGGGGATTTGTACGATGTGCTGCTAGAGGGCACGCCGGCGGCGGCTGTGGCGCGCGAGACGGCGGTGGACGGGCTGTATGTGCTGCCGGCCAGTCCGGTGCTGGCGGCGGCGGAGGTGGAGCTGGTGGCGGTGCCGCAGCGTGAGTTTAAGCTACGGCAGGCGCTGGAGCAGCTCGATTATGATTATGTGCTGATTGATTGTCCGCCGAGCCTGGGCATTTTGACCGTGAATGGGCTGGTGGCGGCGCATGAGCTGATCATTCCGGTGCAGGCGGAGTTTTATGCGATGGAGGGGTTGGGGCAATTGGTGCAGACCGTGCAGCGGGTGCGCAAGGGACTCAACCCGAAATTGAGGCTGATGGGAGTGTTGGTGACGATGCACAACGGGCGAACGAGTCTGAGTGCGCAAGTTCACGAGGAGGTGAAGCGGCATTTTCCCGATACCGTATTTGACACCGTGATTCCGCGGAACGTGCGTTTGGCGGAGGCGCCGAGCTTTGGTAAAACGATTATGCATTATGATGGATGGAGCAAGGGGGCGCGAAGTTACAAGGCGCTGGCCAAAGAAGTAGAAAAACGAGCAGGAGTGAAGCGGTAAATGAGGATGGTTGTAGAGCAATGAGCGAACCGGCAAAAACTGAGCGTAAACGGGGTCTGGGTCGGGGGTTTGATGCGCTGATCCCTACCCAAATGGTGGAGGACGAGTTTGATGTGACCGCGCCGGTGGACGAGAGCGGCCATCGTAGCTCGGCTGATCTGGTGCGTGAACTTGATCCCATGCTGGTTGATCCAAACCCGCATCAGCCGCGGCAAAATTTTGATGAGGCGGCGCTGGAGGCACTGGCGGCGAGCATTCGCGTGCACGGGATTTTGCAGCCGCTGGTGGTGACGCGCGTGGGCTCGCGGTACGAGCTGATTGCCGGTGAACGGCGGCTGCGGGCGGCCAAGCGCGCGGGCTTGGATGCGGTGCCGGTGATTGTGCGCAGCTTTGATGAGCAGCAAAAGTTGGAGCTGGCGCTCATCGAAAACTTGCAGCGCGCGGAGCTCAATCCGATTGAGGTTGCGACGGCGTATCGCAAGCTGCTCGACCAATTTAATATGCGGCTCGAGGATTTGGGCAAGCGGATTGGCAAGGAAGTCTCGACTATCTCGAATACTACTCGGTTGCTCAATTTGCCTCCTGAGGGCAAGCGGGCGATCATCGAGGGGAGGATTAGCGAGGGGCATGCGCGGGCGATTTTGTCGCTGGCCGAGAAGGACCCCGAGAGCCAGCTGGCGAAGCGGTTGGAGCTACTCGACATGATCATCCGGCATCATTGGACGGTGCGGCAGGCCGAGGAATTTGCGCGGGGCTACAAGGGGCGCTATGGCAACAAACTCAAAGCGGCGGCGCGGATTGCGGCGGTCAACCAGCTCACAATGGAGCTTGGCGATTACCTGGGCGCCAAGGTGACGCAGGTGAGCACGGCCAAGGGCGGTAAGATTGTGATTGAATATTATTCGCAGGAAGAGCTCGATCGGATTTATCGGGCGATTAAGGCCGAGCGGGAGTAGCTCGCGCGGTACTGCTGCTGTTGCTGCGGATACCGCTCAAGCCGGTCAAAACGAACTCGTTCTCTTTGCTGAGGGTGGGGGTGTTTTGTTGTCTGGCGTTTTGACCGGTTTGAGCGGTATCCTTCGTTTTTTGCTCGCGTGTTCTACCCTGGGTGGTAGGGAGGTGACATGGGTGAGCGAGAGGGAGAGGCGCACATCGCCGCGAGCGCCAGACAAGCTGGTGCATCGAGAGAAGACGCGGGACGAGTTCGCTCGCAAGATGTGCGCCTCTCCCGGGAGCAGCTATCGAGCGAATCCGCTAGAGAATCTTGACCTGATCGAGCGGCAGTAGGCGCAGTACGGCGTTGCCAATGATGTAGCTTGAGGGTAGTTCGCCCCATTCGCGCGAGTCGTAGGAGCCGTTGGGGGTGCGGTTGTCGCCCATCACGAAGATGTTGCCGGGTTGGACGGTTTCGTCGGTGTCGATGAGGGTGGGGGTATCCTTGGCCTCGTAGGTGGCGTCGGGGTTGAAGCCGTCGGAATGGGCCGCGTTGTAGACGGTGACGGTGCCGTTTTTGACCACGACGCGATCGCCGGGCAGGCCGACGACGCGCTTCACGAAGACCCGAGAAGTGTCCTTGGGAAAGCGAAAAACTACCACTTCGCCGCGGGCGGGAATATATTTTTTGTCTTGGCCGAATATGCGTTCGACGAGGGCCTGGGTGTAGCCCACCTTGGACACGATGAGGTAGTCGGCGTCGTGGAGGGTGGGGACCATGCTGGTGCCGATGACGTGGTACGCCTGGAAGACGAAATTGTGGAGAATGAGCACTACGGCAATGGGGAAAATGATCCAGGAGAAGATGGCGCCAAATACCGTGGCGAAGCCGGAGGCGATATTGGATACGGCTTTGCCGGTGTTGGGGGGCGGTGGGCCGGTTGGTTCGCTGGGTTGGCCGTAGTTGGCGGTAGGCGTAGTGGATGTAGCTCGGAGATCGGCTGGCTGCGGGGTTGGGGGGGCGGTCTCGGGAGAGGGGCTCAGCGGTGAGTTTGGTAGGCTCGCTGGGTTCGGGGTTGGACCGTTGGTGTCGTTGGTCGGCGGGGTCGGGGTTGTGTTTTGGTTATCCATTAGGATTTAGTATACCTGCCGAAACGGCGATGGTTCAAGAGTGGGTGCCGATGTGCGGGATGTGTTCGTGCTTGTGTCGCCTTGTTGATACTGGTTATACTTGGTGGCGATGACAACGTTTAAATCCAACAGTCGGCGGTCGCTCGACGGACCGGTTCGCCGCCAAGTAGTGCCGCCCGCAAGCGGTAATCTCGGCTCTCACCCTGCGACCCCACCGGCGTCGGTTGAGCCGGCGGCTGAAGCATCCTTGGCTTCGGAGGAGGGTTTTGTGGCGGTTGATACCGGAGGCGCTAAGGGGTCTCAGGTGCCTGATCGGCCGGTGGCTGAGGAGCCTGTTTTTGTTTACCGCAAGCCGAAAAAAGTGCGCGGTGCGGCGATCAAAGCCCTACGATGGGTAGGCTTGGGAGTGTTGGCGCTGGTCTTGGTGACGGGTGGTTGGTTTGGCTTGCGCGCGTTCGCGGCGGCCCGCAATATCATTGCTCATTCCAATGGTGTGGCCCCGGCCTTGGCCGGAATGTTGGATGTTACCAAGCTCAAGGGTGAGGGTGACGGCCGCGTGAATATTTTGGTGCTGGGTATTGGCGGCCAGGGGCATGAGGCGCCGGATTTGTCGGATACGATCATGGTGATGAGCATTGATCCCAAGACCAAAGATGCGGCGATGCTTTCGATACCCCGCGACCTGTATGTGAAGATCCCGGCATCGGCCAAATCGCGGCAGCAGTATGGCAAAATTAATGCTGCCAACGTGTACGGCGGGCCGGAGTTGGCGGCGCAAACGGTGTCCAATGTGATCGGCGTGCCGATTCACTATTACGTGCTCATCGATTTCTCGGGCTTCCGCCAGGCCATTGATGCGGTGGGGGGTGTGGATATCACGGTACCGAAGGCGATTTATGACCCGGACTATCCATGCGACAACGAACGCGGCGGGTACTGTCCGTTTCGGATGGCGGCTGGCCCGCAGCACATGGACGGGACCGTGGCGTTGCGATATGCTCGGTCGCGCAAGAGCACGAGCGATTTTGACCGGGCGGCCCGGCAGCAGCAGGTGATTGCGGCGCTGCGGCAAAAGGCATTGCAGCTTTCGACCCTGACGAATCCGGTGAAATTAACGCAGCTGATTGATACGGTGGGGAGCCATCTCAAGACCGACATTCAGCCCAAAGAGATCACAAAATTGGCGTCGCTGGCCAAAGATATTGATCCGGCCAAAACGCCTCAGAAGGTGCTTGATACCGACTCCAAGGATGCCTTGCTCGTGGGCGGCACCAATATTATTAGCGGTGCGGGATACATTGAAGTGCCCAAGTTGGGCAATTTTAACTACAGCGATATTCAGGATGTGGTAAAGAATATTTTCGTCGACCACTACATCGTAGATGAGAATGCGCGGTTGGAAGTGCAGAATGGTTCGGGGATGGCGGGAGTGGCCGGGAGTGTGGTGCGGAGTTTGCAGTCGGCGCATTATAGCGTGGGCGCGCCGGTAAATGCCGACACCCTCTATACAAAGACGGTTTTGTATGACTATACTGGCGGGAAGAAACCGTATACGATAAATTACCTTGAGCAGCGGTTTAATGTGAAGGCGCAGCGAATGACGGCTCCGACGCCGGCGGTGGATGCGAATGGTCAGGCGGCGCCTGTCCCACAGATAAGGATTATCCTTGGCAGTGATTACAAAGCAACGGGTTCGTCTGGGTAGTTTGGCCTTGCCGTCTGGGTGGGGGTTGATGCTGGCCGCGTTTGAACTCCTGGCGGTTTATGGGCTGGGTCGGCAATCGGGTTGGTGGTGGCTGGCGGTTGTAGTAGTGGCGGCGGTGGAGCTGCGGAGTTTGCGTCCGGGGGTGGGGGTGTCGGATAAGGGTTGGGTCGCCATGGGCTGGGAGCGGGTGCCGGGGTTCATCATGGGCATTAGCATTACGCTGATTATGGTGCTGGCACCGCGGCTGGCGACGCAGGTGGTGGTGGCTATGCTGTACGCTATGTGGCTGGGGTGGCGGGCGCTGCAGCCGGCTGAACACCTGACACGCTACGTGAATTTGCTATTGGTGCAGGCGGTGATGTTTGAGGCGATCTTTCTCATGGCGGCGATTTGGCAGACACCGGGTTGGTTGATTTTGGGACTGATTTGGCTGGGTTCGTATTCGAGCGTGTACGCGACGCTCCGGCAGCGGGCCGATCGGTCGGCAGGCGTGATGGCGGCTACTTGGGGTGTGATTGCGACAGAGGTGGCGTGGGTGCTGTCGCTGTGGCTTATCACTTACACGATGCGGGGTGGCTACGTGCTGGTGCCGCAGCCGGCCTTGATTTTGACGGCTTTGGGATATGTGTTTGGGAGTATTTTGGCGTCGTCGCGAGAAGGCAATTTGAGCCGGGCTCGCTTGGCCGAGTATTTGGTGATTGCGTTGGTGCTCGTGGCGATTGTGGTGGCGGGGACGTCGTGGCGCGGCAATAGCTAGAGAATTTAAGGCAATTCTCAGGCGTGGCTCGCAGACTGGAATGAGGGGGTTATAATAATTACGATCGTACGAGGGCTATATCTATGACGGATTTTTCTGAGCAACGTGAGCATGAGCTGGTAGTGCCCCGGCCGCCGGTGCGGGCGCGGATGTTGGGCGCGGGGCCCAAGGTGTTGGCGGCGGCGATTGTGCTGGGCTTGGTGGGTGGTATGGCTGGGTCGTATATGTTTGTGCGCTACTTTGCGTCGGCGATTCCGGCCGATCGCAAGCAGTTGGTGGTGCAGGAAAGCTCGGCGGTCGTGGACGTGGCGCAGAAGGTGAGCCCGGCGGTGGTGTCGATCACGACCAAAGCGGTGACGCAGGATTTCTTTGGCCGGCCCACGCAAACCGAGGGCGCCGGTACCGGCATGATTGTGACGGCCGACGGTTTGATTTTGACCAACCGCCACGTGGTGGACGACGCGACGGCCAATTACACAGTGGTGACGAGTGACGGCAAGACCTATGCCGCCAAGGTGGTGTCGCGCGATAGCATCAATGACATTGCGTTCGTGCAGATTACGGCCAGCAACCTGCCGACGGTGGCACTGGGCGACAGCGGGGCGGTGAAGGTGGGTCAGCGCGTGGTGGCGATCGGGAACGCGCTGGGCCAGTTTCAAAATACGGTGACGGAAGGGATTATTTCGGGCTTGTCGCGGGGTGTGACGGCCGGCGATAGTAACGCGACCATCGGGGGTTCGACCGAGAACTTGCAGAATTTGCTGCAGACTGATGCGGCGATTAATCCGGGTAACTCCGGCGGTCCGCTCGTGAATCTGGACGGCCAGGTGGTGGGTATAAATACCGCGGTGGCGGGACAAGGGCAGAATTTGGGCTTTGCGATCCCGATAAACGAGGTGAAGCCCTTGGTGGCTAGCGTGAAGAGCGCCGGCCGGATTGTGCGGCCGTACCTGGGGGTGCGCTACGTGGCGGTGGATAAGCAAGTAGCCGCCGAAGGTAACCTGTCGGTGAGTAACGGCGCGTGGGTGAAGGCGGCGAATGATCAAAACCCCGGGGTGGTGCCGGGCTCGCCGGCAGCCAAGGCGGGGGTGAAGGAGGGGGATATTATTACGAAAGTGGGCGGCGATACGATTGATGCGACGCATAGTTTGCAGTCGCTGGTGGGCAAGCACAAGGTGGGCGATAAGGTTGGCGTGATGGTGTTGCGCGATGGCAAGACGCAGACGTTGAGTGTGACGCTGGAGGCGGCGCCGGTGCAATAGTGGGTGCTGGGGTCGGGGGTGGCCGGGGTCCCGAGAACCGAGACCCCGGCCTGCGCTTGTCCGTTTGAAGCCGCGGCTTATCCTGCGGCTTTTGGTTGCGAGAAGATTTCCACGGTGTTATCGTCCACGCGGTTGGTCTTGAGCACCGTTGTGTCCTTGGCGGCGTGGGCGCTGGCGAGGGCTTGCGCCGGGTCGGACTTAACGATCTTGAGCCGCACCCGATTGCCGGCGCCGTTGTCTGGGGTGTACCAGACGATGGCGGCTGCGAGCCAGACTGGGCCGTGATTCATGGAACACCAGGTGGTGTCGACGCGTTGGATATTGTGCCGGCCGGTGTTGACGAGGGCGGTGAGGTGTTGCAGAACATATGCCTCGGTGGGGCCGGGGTGGTCGTACCAGTGAAGGTCTGGCGGGTTGATCTCCTCGGGGATTGGCTGGGTTGGATCAGAAGTGACCGGGGTATAGAGGTAAATCCGGGTCATGGTCCCCAGTGTGGTGCTGGTGTTGCGGGGCGGGTTGGTGCTGTTTGCTCCGCAGCCTCCGAGAAGTAGGGCCACCGCGATCGCGGCAACAGTGAGGACGGGTTTCCTGCGTCTCAAGGGAACTCCTTCGCTTGGGGGACAAGTTGCTTACCAAGTAAGCCGTACTACTATGAACGAAGAAGGCATTTAAATCAATGGTTTTTGTCTGACCCACCCTCACTTCCCCAGCCCTCCCGTAATCATATCCGTCGGCGGACCGTAGGCCTCCCGCATCAGGGCCTCAAAGAATTGCTTGTAATGAGAGAGCTGTTTCTTGGGGTGTCTCGGGTATTTAATCTGTTCCCA
>DATKIP010000009.1 GCA_035544015.1 Candidatus Saccharimonadia bacterium | reverse complement strand
AGCCAGAACCGCTCCCGCTGGAACGGATAGGTGGGCAAGGGCACCCGCTTGGCGCCCGTGCCTTCGAAGAAGGCCCCCCACTCGACCTCCGCCCCGGCCGCGTGTGCATGGGCGATCGCCCTGTTGAGCGCCCCGCGCTCCTCGCGTCCCTCCCTGAGCGTGGGGATGAAGGCGGCCTCTGCCTCTGAGCCCAGGGTCTCGCGCGCCATCGCCAAGAGCACGGGATCGGGTCCCAGCTCGAGGTAGGTGGTCGCGCCCTGCTCGATCAGCGTGTCGAGGGTGTCCTTGAAGCGCACCGCCTCCCTGGCGTGGCGCACCCAGTAGGCGGGGTCGGTCGCCTCTTCGGGGCCGAGCAGCTCGCCGGTCAGGTTGGAGACGATCGGGATCCGGGGCTGCTTGAAGCTGAGCTCTGAGCAGAGCTCTGCGAACTCCTCCAGCATCGGCTCCATCAAGGGCGAGTGGAAGGCGTGGGAGACCTCCAGGCGCTTGGTCTTTCGGCCCTCCTGCTCCCAGTGGGTCCTGATCTCCTCGACCGCCTCCTCTTGCCCTGAGAGGACGCAGGAGGCGGGGCCGTTGACGGCGGCGATCGAGAGCTCTGCCTCTCTGCCTTGGATCGAGTCATGGAGCTCTTCCTCGGTGGCCTCGATCGCGGCCATCGCGCCTCCCTTTGGCAGCGCCCCCATCAGGGCGCCCCTTGCCGTGATCAGCCTCGCGGCGTCTTTGAGCTCGAGCACGCCGCTGATGTGGGCGGCGGCGATCTCGCCGACCGAGTGCCCCGCCATCAGCTCTGGCTTCAGGCCCTTCTCTTCGAGCGCCCTTGCGAGCGCCACCTCGATCGCGAACAGGGCGGGTTGGGCGCAGGCGGTGTCCGCGAGGCGCGCCTTGGCCTTCTTGCCCTTGGCGAAGAGGATCTCCCGCAGCGGCGTCTCGAGGTGTTGGTCGAGCTCTTTGCAGAGCTCCTCGAACGGATCCTTGAAGTGCGGGTCGCTCTCCAAGAGCTCTTTGCCCATGCCGAGGCGCTGGGAGCCCTGGCCGGTCAAGAGGTAGGCGAGCCTTCCTTCCCCTGCCCTGGCCTCGATCAGGTCGGGTGAGGGCTCTGCCCTGACCAGGGCGTCGAGGGAGGCGATCAGCTGCTCGGTGTCCTCGCCCAGGGCGATGGCCCTGTGCTCGAAGTGGCTGCGGGTGGTGATGAGGGAGTGGGCGACGTCGGTGGGGTCGAGCTCTGCTCGCTCCAGGTGGGCGGCGAGGCGCCCGGCTGCCTCGCGCAGGGCCTCGGTGCTCTTCGCCGCGAGGGCGAGCGGGATCGGGCCCGCCAGAGCTTGCTTGGAGGAAGCGCCGGGGCGCTCCCCTGTCCCCCGGTCCCCCACCGGGACCCGCTCGGGCGCCTCCTCCAAGATCACGTGGGCGTTGGTGCCGCTGATGCCGAAGGAGGAGACGGCCGCTCTGCGCGGCGCTCCCCCCGGCTCCCAGGGGCGCTGCTCGGTGAGCAGCTCGATCTCGCCCGCATCCCAATCGACTTTCGAGGAGGGCCGATCGACGTGCAGCGTCTTGGGCAGGACGCCCTCGCGCATCGCCAGCGCCATCTTGATCACCCCTGCCACCCCGGCCGCGGCCTGGGCGTGGCCGATGTTGGACTTGATCGAGCCGAGCGCAAGCGGCTCTGCTCT
>DATKIP010000008.1 GCA_035544015.1 Candidatus Saccharimonadia bacterium | reverse complement strand
CCGCCGCTCTGGTCGCAATGGCACCGCAATTGGCGTTTGCGGCACCGGTCTCAAACGGCGCTGCAATTCAATCCGGAACAACGTTCGCCGAACCAGCGACATTCTATCGCCGCGACTACGACTACTATCCCCGACATCGCTTTTACGGCCACAGCTACTATCCGCGCCACCGCTCCTACCGCTATAACGACTACGATAGCTACTATCCCCGTCGCCATCATCGGCCCCACTACCAACACTACTACCGGCGCTACTGGTATTAGTGGGTCGTTGTGCGCTCGCAGCGTGCGAACCGTGATATCGGAACGCTCGACGCGAGCGCGCCTCACCGCGGCCGATCAGGTGTGAGGTGGCAACGCCCGCACGGCTCGGCTGAGCGCGCCTGGCCTTTGGCTCGGCTCGCGCTGGCCATATCCTGGCATTGCGCAGGCTTCTCAAATACGCCCTCTGAGGTGGCCCCGCTTGTTTAGACAGTTTTTCCGCTTCGATAAGTGGATCCTCTGCCGGGGGTTAAGCTGCCAAGCGGATCGGCAGCATGCTCTGTGGACCAAAGTAGGCTTGATCGGGCGTCATGCCGTCAAGGCTCGAGTGCGGACGGCGGCGATTGTAAAGATCGAGGTAGCATCCGATCGAGACGCGCGCGTCCGAAACGCTGTCATAGGCGCGCAGGTAGACCTCCTCGTACTTCACGGATCGCCAAAGCCGCTCGACAAATACGTTGTCCCGCCAAGCCCCTTTGCCATCCATGCTGATCCTGATCTCGTTCCTGATTAGAACGTCCGTGAACGCTGCACTCGTGAACTGTGAGCCTTGATCCGTGTTGAAGATCTCCGGCTTGCCGTGCTTTGCCAGCGCCTCCTCCAATGTCTCGATGCAGAACGATGCTTCCATCGTAATCGACACGCGCCACGACAAGATACGGCGGCTGAACCAGTCGAGCACGACGGCCAAGTAGACAAAGCCCTTCGCCATGGGGATATAGGTGATGTCCATCGCCCAGGCCTGGTTCGGACGCGTGATCTCCACGCCGCGCAAGAGATACGGATAGACCTTGTGTCCCGGCTCTGGCTTCGTCGTGCGCGGACGCCGATAGAGCGCCTCTATCCCCATGCGAACCATCAGCGTCTTCACGTGACGCCGTCCGACCTTGCTCCCATTGGCAGCCAATAGACGGCGCAACATCCGCGCCCCTGCGAAGGGGAAATCCAGATGCAGCTTGTCGATTTGGTGCATGAGGGCGAGGTCGGCCGCCAACACTGGGCGCGGCAGGTAGTACACCGTGCTGCGCGCAATGCCGACGGCCTCGGCCTGCTTGGTGACGCTCAACGCGTGGTCACGGTCGATCATCGCTTTGCGTTCAGCAATCCCGCCTTGCTGAGCGCGCCCTCTAAAAAATCATTCTCCAACGTCAGCTCGCCGATTTTGGCGTGCAGCGCCTTCACGTCGACGGGCGGCGTTGTAGGCCCCTTGCCGCTGCCCGACCCGAACAGATCCGCCGCACCGCCTTCCAGCTGCGCTTTCCAACTCGTGATCTGATTCGGGTGGACGTCGAACTGATCCGCCAACTGTGCAATCGTCCGCTCACCCTTGATCGCTGCCAGCGCCACTTTGGCCTTGAAGGCCGGCGAGTGGTTCCGTCGTGCTCTTTTGCTCATCGTCGCTCCTGATTCGCGAGCCACAACCGTGCCCGCTCTCAGGCAGAGATTCCACTCATCGTCCTGTCTGAAATTGTGGAGCCACTTCT
>DATKIP010000007.1 GCA_035544015.1 Candidatus Saccharimonadia bacterium | reverse complement strand
CTTGAAGACGAACGGGATTTTCGCGAAGGTGGTGGCGATCAGACCGAATATCCGTTTCATGTGACTTTGGATTTCGTCGTAACAACAGGGGAAGCCCCATGACGGCACGAGTAGGACGGCAAGTCGATTTCTTCTTCGGTGGTAATTCCCCTGGTGATCAAGTCCAGGGTGTTCGCGAAAAGGGAGTCGAGTGCAACGGTGAAGCGATCGACATCACCAGCGATGAAGACGACGGCGTTCGCACATTGTTGACGATACCGGCCGAAGACCAGGTGAATATCACACTTAGTGGTGTCACCAAGGATACGCGGATGAAAGCCGCGTGGTTCGCGCGCGAGCGTATGAATAACATCACTCTGCGCTATCCGGATGGCTCGACGATCTCCGGTGATTTCTTCATGACAACTTACACCGAAGGCGAGAATTATAAGGAAGCCACAACCTTTCAATCGACGTTGCAATCGTCCGGCGTCGTCACCTTCACGCCGGGATAATCATGTTTGAAGCAGTTGACCTAATTTGGGGTGAAGAAGTTTACACGATCGCACCGGATAAGATCCTCGGTGCGATCGCAATCATAGAAGAACATTATACATTTCAAGATCTCGCTGACGCCAACCAGAAGCAAAAGCTTTCCCTTGTTGGTCTCGCGCGTGCATATGGCGATGTGATGCGTTATGCTGGCGCGAAAATCACAGATGAACAAGTGTATGTCGGCATGTTTAGCGGTAATATGTCCAGCAATGTTCGTAATTCTGTTAACACTTTACTCGCCATGATGATTCCACCGTCTGTCATTGCTGCGGCTAATCAACCAGGGGCAGGGGGCGCGGCAAGGGGAAACCTAAAATCGTCAAAGGCGTCTATCAAGCGCTCGTCTGCACGGGGAAAATAGCACCGTCCGCATTTTGGGCATTGCAACCGGGTGAGGTGTGGTGGTGGATAGAACACCTCAAACCGGCGCCGGACTATGCCGGCATGTCAGAGGATGAGGTAGCCGCGATCTATAGCGAGGCATATGGCGATGGCGACGACTAGCGAAATTGGGTCATTGCGGGTTCGCCTGGCGCTGGACGCGGCGGAATTCATCAAGGGTGGCAAGTCGGCGGAAAGCGCAATGGAAGCGCTGGCCGCCAAGGCTTCCGAGATTGGCGCCACGATCGGCACGGCGCTTAAAGGCGGCCTGGTCGCCATCGGCGCGGGCCTCACGCTCGCCGGCATCAAGGCGGCCGCCGACAGTCTCCACGACCTTGCCAAGACGGCGGACGGTATCGGGATCACCACCGACCAATTGCAAGAATTGGGACATGTCGCGCTGCAAGCCGGCATTAGTCACGAGACGTTCAACGAAACACTCAAGACGTTCAAAGATCGGCTTAAGGAAGCATTCGACGGAAGTGGTGAACTTGTCGATAAGCTGAAAGAAAACGATCTTGCTTTTCTGAATACCTTGCGTGGAACAAAAGATGTTTCTGACGCGCTCAAATTATTGGCCGATCATTACAACGAGCTTACCGATAACGCCAAACGAAGTGAACTTGCGAATGCTGCTTTTGGTGCGAACACTGAGGAACTGACACGCTTTTTAGAAAATGGAAGCGCCGGCATAAAGAAAATGTCGGATGAGGCGAGCGGTCTCGGTCTTGTCGTTTCAAAAGCGAGTGTTCAAACAGGTACGGAATTTGCCGAGGCTATCCGAAAATTAACTGTCGCCGCTGATGAATCATCTGAGGCATTCGGCGTAACTCTTAAGAACGCGATCATTTTAGTTGCGCCGCTGCTAATCGATCTCGTCAATATCGCGACACAAGTCATTGTCAGCATTCAAGGAATTAGCACGGCGATCAAGGAAGCGTTTAGCACGACAGCCGCCGAGCAGGTCACACAGCTAACAGTGAAGGTCACGGACGCGGCGAATGCGCTCGCTGAGGCTGAGGCGAAGCTTGCCAAGCAACCCGGCGCCGTGGGGCTGGAAAATATCGTGAAAACGCGGCAGGGCCAACTTGACGCGCTTAACCAGCAACTTGCCGTTGCGCAAGGCGAGCTTGATCGTACCACCTCCGGTATAATGGGACCCAAGCCGGCTGACACACCCGTCAAGCTTCCGGATATCAAAGAAACGGATGACGAAAAGGCTAAGCGGTTGCAGGCGGAGCATGAAGCGCAACGAATAATGAATCAAGAACTTGATCGATACAACACGCTCCGGCGCGAAGGCAAAAAGATCATCGACGAGACGGCCACGCCTGAAGAGGCGATGTTAGACCGGCAAGACAAACTGAATCGCCTGCTTCAAGCTGGTGCGATCGATGCGGACACCTACGGCCGTGCGATGCAGAAAGCAACGCTCGTTGCCGTAGGTGCCTATGCTGGTATGGCATCGGCGATCGCCAGCAACCTGGAAAAGGTGTTCAGCAATTCCAAGGCGGTGGCGATCGCCTCGGCGCTGATCAACACCTTTGAGGGTGCCACGAAGGCGCTCGCCGCGTACCCGCCACCGTTCAACTTTGCGGTTGCCGCGTCGGTGGTGGCGGCCGGGCTCGCACAGGTCGCGAACATCCGCAAGACGTCCAAGGGCAGCACGGGAGGCGGTGACAGCGGGAGCGGAGCCACCGCCAGCGCTGATACCGGGACCGGGTCGGGCTCGACCTCGACGCAAGGGGGTGTGAACCAAACGCTTTTCGTCCAAGGCATTTCACCTACGCAAATGTTCAGCGGTGACGTGGTGCGCAATTTCGCTGAATCATTGCTTGCTTACCAACGCGATGGCGGCAAAGTGATCCTTGACCGGGCATAGGCGAGGGCACAATGAGCGTCGTAATATCGAGCAGTTTGGTTGTCAGCCTCACCCGGTCGATCATCGGTGACAGCCTCAATGGCAATAGTCCGCTTGTTGGCTATCAAAACCTGGTCACGATTTCCAATATCAGCACCACTTCCGAAGATCCTAATAACCCGGCTGTGAACCTGGCGAACCCGGCGACGCATCTGGTATGGGTCGGTCTCAACGGTTCGCCGACGGGTGACGAATATATCACGGTTGTGCTCGATACCACCGAAGACGTCGATTATGTCGGGATCGCGCGGCACAATTTCGCAACCGGTCTCATCCCGGTGTCGGTCGAGATCCAATCACAGAACGGCGGTTCATGGGTCGAGGTGATCGCGGACTCATTCTTGCCTACGGATGGCCCTGTGATTTTCCGGTTTGAGCCGCAAGCCTTGTACGCGGTCCGGGTGCGCCTCCAGCCTTCGCGAGCGTCAACGCCGGTCGCGCCGACGGCGGCCGTGGTTTATGTCGGGAAGCTGTTGCTTTTGCAGCGGCGCATTTATGTCGGACATACGCCGATTCCCTATGGTCGCTCGCCGCGCATCGTCGCGGGCAAGAGTGAGAGCGGTAATTTCCTTGGCCGCATCCTGATCGGTGCAAGTCGGATGACCGGTGTTGATCTCGCAAACCTAACGCCGGCATGGTACCGCGCTTACATGGACCCGTTCATAGACGCCGCGCAGTTGAACCCGTTCTTTTTCGCGTGGCGACCGCTCGATTACCCTTATGAAGTTGGTTACGGTTGGATTACTGACGAGCCGCAACCAACGAACCAACGTTCTAATGGGATGATGCAAATCAGCTTCAAAATGACTGGTATCGTTTAATGACCGGCGAGGGCAAGCGATCGTTGACATATGTCGAGGTCGATATCGATCATTGCGCGAACACCTATGGAATCGCGCCTTGCACGGCGGCCGTCGGTGTGACTGGTACAGACAAATGCTTCAACAGCCTGAAGACGTGCCAAGATCGGGTGCATTTCATCAATGACCCTGTGACCATCCGGTTTGCCATCGATTGCGATTATCTTCCGACCGATATCCCGGCGATACCCTCGATTGGTGGTGTCTCGTTCTCGCCGGCAACGATTAGCCTCGGTAAGGACTTGGGTCAGCGCGCAACGTTGAATGTTAAGTTCAGGGATCATCCACACAGTGATACGGGTCCCGGTTTTGATAAATACTACGCCGAACGGTCTTACAATCCATTTGAGCAGGGATCGTTTTGGGGCAAATGGCGTGCGCGTCAACCGTTCCTTAAAGGTCGAGCAATCCGGTTGATCCGTGGGTTCATTGGTCAAACGCTCGCCGAGATGGACACACGGCACTATATCATTGAATCGTTCGATGGTCCGACACCGGCCGGTGAATATAGCCTGATTGGTAAGGATGTCTTGAAGCTTGCCGATGGCGATCGTGCGCAAGCGCCGACTGTGTCGAACGGGTTTCTTGTCGCCGGCATATCGGCTGCGGCCTTGTCGGCAACGCTTTCACCGTCCGGTATTGGTGCGGCGGAATATCCCGCATCGGGATATGTCGCCATCGGCGGCAGTGAGATTATGAGTTTTACGCGCGTCGGTGACGTGCTGACGATCGTGCGTGGGCAATTGGGAACGACGGCCGCCGCACATGACGTGCAAGACCGGGTTCAGCTTTGTTTGCAATATGTTGGTCAAGATCCGGCTGACATCATTTATGATTTGTTCACGACCTATGCGCTGGTACCACCGTCATATATCATTTTGAACGATTGGACGAATGAGACGGGATCGTTTCTGCAACGGTTGTATGGTGCAACGATCGCGGAGCCGACGGACGTTAACACCCTAGTTAGTGAGCTGATCGAGCAGGCCGCCCTTGCGATGTGGTGGGATGACGTCAACCAAAAGATCAACCTTAAGGTGCTGCGCGCGATCTCGGTGGACGCTTTCACGTTCGACGATGAGAACACCTTGCAGGGTTCATTGCAGGTCACCGAACAGCCGAACCTTAGAGCATCGCAAATCTGGACCTATTACGGCCAGCGCAACCCGCTCCGGCCGATCGACGAGCCGGACAATTTCCGCTCGACCCTTGCGACAGTCAATCTGCAAGCCGAGACGGACGAAGGCCAAGCGGCAATCCTGAAAATCTTCTCGCGCTGGATACCTGCGTTTGGCCGCGATACCGCCGAGCGGTTGAACGATATCCAGCTCGGTCGGTTCCAGGTTCCACCGCGTCGGTTCACCTTTGAGGTGTTCCGCGATTCGGTCGACGATCCGGTGTTAGGCGGTGGGTACCAGGTCGGCAATTGGTCAATACAGGATGCTTTTGGTGCGCGTGCGCTCGCGCCAATTCAGATCACCAGGTTGAACGGTGTTGCTGAAAAGTTCACGGTCGAAGCTGAGGAAATGCTTTTCGAAGCGCTCGACCCGGCGGACTTGATCGACCGAACCATCATCATCGACAGCAACATAAACAATGTGAATCTGCGCACGATCCATGATGGTATTTTCCCGGTTCCGGTTGCGTTCGAGTCCCCTTCGATCACCGTGACATGCATTATTGAAAGTGCGGTGATCGTCGGTTCAGTCGACACCGCCACGCCATCATTCGACGTCGGAACATGGCCCGGCGGTGTGTCCATCCATCTCGTAAACAATGGCGAGATACGCGGCGCGGGTGGCGCGGGCGGTGTTGGCGGTAATGCCAACGGTTCTAACACCGGTTCGCCGTTGAATGGCTTTCCCGGTGGTACGGCGCTTTATACGCGATATCCGATTACTTATGAGGACGCCGGTTCGATCACTTATGGTGGCGGCGGCGGTGGTGGTGGTGGTGGGTATCGCGGCGGCGGTGGTGGTGGCGGTGCGGGTGTTGTGCCGGGTCTCGGTGGTGATGTCACCACGAGCACGTCAAGCCCGTCACCGGGCGACCCTGGAACGCAGGACGCGGGCGGCCTGGGTGGTGACGGCGGTGGTGCTACGGATCTCGACGGCGGTAACGGCGGCACACCTGGCGTCGTTGGTAATGATGGTCAAAGCTTGCCGGCAAGTTCACTGTTCGGTGGCAATGGCGGCGCGGCCGGTGCCGCGATTGACGGTATCTCGTTTGTGACGCAGGTTGGCGCGGTGGGCAGTCGTTTGGGCGGACAGGTGAATTAGATGGCCTTGGCAAGATGGCAAGCGACTATCGTCGACGAGGACGGGACGATCCTTCCCGGCGCAAGCGTCGAGGTTCGGCAGGAAACTGGCGGTTCGCCGCTCGCGGTGTTGTTCAGCGATCGAAGCGGCCTGGTCTCGATCGGGAACCCTTTCGTTGCCGATGCGGAAGGTTTTGCCGCGTTCCACGTCATTGGAGGCGCCTATAAGATCACAGCGACGTCAGGGACGTTCTCGCGGACATGGCGTTATGTCGGCATTGGAACTGCAAGTGAACATGATGATGATTCGGACGATCCATTATCAGGAATAGCGTTGGATGCCGGTGCATCAATAAATTGGAATTTGGGTGATGTTACAATTACCCATGTTTTAAGTGGATCACCTTTTGAAAGTTCATTGGCTTTTACTGGTGCCGAGGGTGGTTATAGTTTTGATGACGATATTTTACAACCATCTAAAGGCACTCATGGTTTATGGACGGACGTTTCGCCTTTCGTAAGTATTGCTAAGTTGGATAGGGTGTTTGTAGGTTCGGCTGATAGTTGCACCGGATCATTTAATGCTAATGACCAAGGTGGAATTGTTCCTACAGTTGCCAGCGGTGCAAGTTATCTTGCTGTTCACGCGCAATTACTTTCATACGCTCGAAATGGTGGATATGGTATTGTTGGAGGTTCGCGTTCATCTGATCAGTTCGGCACATCCGGGAGCATCGGTGTTTCTGGTTTCCTGATCAATGACAAGGCATCTGGTATTGGTTGGGCGCTCTATTCTGATTTGCAGCACGAGAGCGGTGCGCTGTCCAGCTATGGACTTGAAGTTGCTGCAAAGAATAAGGGAAGCAATGTCAACCCTGACCCATATAACATGGGTGGTGCCGGTGTCATTGGTGTATGGCTTGCTGGTGGTGGAGATAATGCTTACGGTGGGAATGCTGCGAACCCATCGGCCAATGCCATCGGCATTCTTAAGAATGCACATACCTGGAATAAAGGTATTGTGTTTCGAAGTGATGCACTGACGGGAACAGATGGCGTTACTGGTGTCGGCGAGGCTATCTCGCTGGCGCGCGGTCATCAAATCAACTGGTACTATGCAGGGAGTAATTTTGGCGCCGGTATTCAATCGATTGTCGATGCATCGTCTAGTTCGTTACTTCAAACATTTGACGATAAAACAGTTTATTGGGTAAGTGCTACAAGTAAACTTGCATTTCAGATAAGTTATAACGCAAGCGCTGTAAATTATCTGACTGTCACATCGACCACGACAGGCAACGGGCCAATAATTGGCGTCGCTGGTGATGACACTAACATATCCTTAAACTTGACCGGCAAGGGTTCTGGAACCATTCTTGCTGACAGGCAAATAACTGCAACATTAAGCAGCACGTTTGCTATTCCGCTTCAAGCTGTCAGTACGGATGCAAGTGCAAGCGCTGGACCATTCATAAATCTATTCCGCAACTCGGCGTCACCGGCGGCTAATGACCTTATCGGTTCTTTCCTTTGGCAAGCTCGCAATAGCACACCGGCGACAATCAACGCAATCCAACTTGCGGGAACACTGCTTGATCCAACGGCCGGAAGCGAAGATACTCAACTTGATCTCACTTTGTTTGTTGCCGGTGCCACATCGGCCGCCATGTCTTGGGCAAATGGCGTTACCATCGGTGCGCCGACTGGAGGTTTTCAAGGCGCTGGAACGCTCAATATGGATAATGCAATCTACCGCGACGGGACACAAGTTGTCGCAACGCGTGTTACAGGTTGGAATGCTCCTGGTGCTGGTGCTACGAGAGGAACATTCAATGTGGCCGGAGCAACCGCCGCAACATGCGCAGGGGCGATTGCTGGATTGATAGAAGACCTGCGTTCTCATGGATTGATAGGAACATAAAATGGCAAGCAATCTTTTCGTATTACCATTCAATGGCTTATTCCCTCCATTGTCTTTGGCCATCAGGGAAAAATCAGAAGATATAATCTGGGCATCTATTGATTGCCAAGGGATAGATTTTGCAAGTGCTGCCGTTGGTTACATCGAGAATGACACACTAATTCGTGACGTCGTTCTGGTTGCAAATTATGTTGATGCCTCAAACTATGCAATAAAATTAGACACTAGCATATATGTTGGTCAAAAATATACGGTTATTGCTTCCGCTACCGTGTTTCCTGCTGCTGGAGATATTGAGGTATTTCTTGACCCTCAGGTTAGATTAATTGACGGAAATTCAAGTGTCATCATTCCCCGTGGAACAGCGAAAACATTTATTCCTGTAGCCTGGGACTCGATCAACTCAGTGAATATTTGGGCTGCTATCTAATGAACAAAGAACTTCAACGCGCCCAAGACATGCTTGCAGCGATGCAGGCACAGCGCGACAATGCCTTGAACGCCGTTGTCATGATGCAAGCCGATCTCGCCGACGCTCGCCGTGTCGTGGACGCGGCAAACAACGAAATGACGGAATTGCGTGCCCATCTCGCCGCGTCACAGGCCGCATATATCGAGATCATCAAACCATTCGAGCCTGACCATAGGGGAACGACGCTTCCGGCTGGCAATGAACAAACGCTTAACGGAGGGGTTGTTTCGTCACAGGTCGATGATATCCAAATAGGTGTACCGACGATTTAGCCTAGTGACGCAACGCCTTGAGAATGTTAAAATTATGCCAGAAACCGAAAAGGTGGAACACCGACTAGACAGTCTGGAACTTCAAGGCGTGGAACAGAAAAACCGGCTTATCCACGTCGAACGGTCACTCGGCGAGGTTGCGCGAAATGTGACCGAATTAGGAAGCAAGCTAGACACAGTCGTTACAGCCGTGACAACGGTTACGG
>DATKIP010000006.1 GCA_035544015.1 Candidatus Saccharimonadia bacterium | reverse complement strand
CTGGACATCATTGGCGCCCACTCACCTACTTACTACTGCGGAAATCGCATTTGGCTGACCAACTGCGTAAATCGCGGATCGGAGCGTAGTCCGTTCCAACGCGGGTCGAGGCGCAACCAGACCAGCCAGTTCGATCTTTCGTCGAAAGCGTTGTTGAGCGACGCGAAGGCGGCATCGTTCTGACCGAGGCCGGCATGGACGAGCGCGATGCCGTAATACCAATCCTCAGATTGACTGACCGACGGCTGCCCAATCGCGGCGAGCGATAGACATGATTTTCCAGGGTTGATCGATGAGCGTCCTCCAAGCGTAGCAGCAGTGATCGAGAATGTCGTCGAAGGATTTAAAGACGCGGTTCGACAACCAATTTTGACGCATGAACTGCCAGATGTTTTCTTGGGGATTGAGTTCGGGCGAGCGCGGCGGCAGCGGCAAGAGCGAGATATTGCGTGGAACCCTGAGGTCTTTTGCGCCATGCCATCCGGCTTGATCGAGGATGAGAATGGCGTGAGCGCCGGGGGCGACTTCGGTTGCGATTTCGTCGAGGTGAAGCTGCATGGCTTGGGTGTTGCACGCCGGCAGCACGAGGGCTGCGCCAGTTCCGCGTTCGGGGCAGACTGCACCGAACAGATAGGCCGATTGGGTGCGTTGATCGTGATCGGCTCGCGGACGTGAACCCGTCCTGGCCCAGCGGTAGGTGATCTTGTTCTTTTGGCCAACCCGCATCTCGTCTTGGAACCACACTTCTACCGATGTGCTCGGTGCGAGCTCCTTGCGGATTTCGGCGACGCGTGCGGAAAAGTTTTTTTAAACGCGTCCATCGCCTCCGCGTCTTGCTTGTAGGCCTTCGGCCTCGCACTCACATGCGAAAAGCCCAGTTCTTTCATGGCCCGGTAGATGGTGTCGTCCGATACCGAGAGCGCAAACTCCTCGTATAGCCGCATGATCAGATCGCAGGCCCGCCAGCGCACGACACCATGGATTGCGGGGGTTGGGCCTTCATCTACGATCCGGGCCAGAAATGCCTTGTGCTCCTCGTCGAGCTTGGCGGGAGCACCTGGGGAAGCAATGTTTATCAGACCGTCCGGTCCCTGTTCGTTGAAGCGGATCACCCAGTCCCGCAGCGTCTGGCGGTCCATACCACCAGCTTTCGCCGCCTCTTCCCGCGATGCTCCGTCGAGGATCGCAGCGACCGCCAGAAGCCGACGTGCCTGCGCCGCGTCCTTCGTCCGTTTGGCCAAACGGCGAACTTCGGCGCCCGAATAGTCTGTTTTCACTGCAATCGCTCGACCCATGACAAACCGCCCTCCGGTTGCCAGGTTGAATCATTTCGCGAGCGATTCGGAAATC
>DATKIP010000005.1 GCA_035544015.1 Candidatus Saccharimonadia bacterium | reverse complement strand
TTTGACGACGAACGATCCTGGCCTAAATGGTTTCGTGCAATCCACAAAGTGGTATGGACCAGCGACCGGCCTCACGGCGTAGGAAGTACCCGGACGGTATCGCTGTCGACGGCCACCGTTTACGAGCACTTCTTCCGATGGGAGCAGGATCGCCGTTGCTCGTTCTACTTGACCGGGGCTTCCATGCCGCTGGCCCATGCGCTTGCGGAGGATTACCTGCTGGAGGAGCTTGCCCCGGCCAAGACGCGATTCACCTATCGCGTGGCGATGGAGCCGCGCTTCGCGGTCGCCATCGGCGGTCCGCTCTCGCGCATGTATTTCGGATCAATGTTCAAGAGCGCTTGCGAGAACCTGCAGAGCTACGTCCTGAAGGCGCGAACCTAGCAGCCTGTCGGACTCAGGTTTCGATTTTCGTGTGTATGCGGACGATGGCGTCACGCACCGTTGTGACTGGTGGACTCGTGTCGGCTGGCCCTGAGGGCCGCCGGCTACTTCCGAGAGCATTCGATCGCCACGAGGGCTGCCTCGCGCGGCGGGCGGCCGCTTCAGGCGGCCGCCAAGGCGTACATTCGCTTCATGTTCCACGCCATGGTGACGAGGCTCCACTCACCTTGGACATTGTCCAGCCCACGCAGCAGGAACTGACGGAAGCCCATCACCGATTTGATGATCCCGAACACCGGCTCCGGGATCTGCTTGCGCAAGGCATAGAGCTTCTTGCCTTCGGGCGTCTGTAGACGGTGGCTCATGGCTTCGAGCGGCGTCGGGTTCTCTGGCGCCGACGGTACTTTGGCAAAGCGCTCCGACAAGGGCGGATAATGCGACTGGCGGCCCTGCGCAATCATCGGATCGATCTGCGCCGCAGCGCAGAGGGCCACGTTGGCTTCGCTGAAGTAACCGGTGTCCGCCAGCAACGTCTCCGGCTTGCCCAGGCCCTCGGGCAAGGTACCAATCCGCTCCAGCATCGGCTCGATCTGCTGCTTGTCGTTGGGCGCCTGGACCACCTGCGCGGCGATCACCAGAAGGCTGTCCGCCGCCACCACCGCCTGGGCGTTGTAGCACTGCTCGAACCCTCCGCCCGCTACCGGCATGATGCGCGACGCTTCGTCAGTCAGATTGATCTGATCCGTTGGCCGCGCACCTTCCACCGGAGGCTGGGGCGGCTTGCCTGTGGGCTTGTTGCCCGTGGCCTTGGCCTTCGCCTCCCGCGCCGCCAGCTTGGCTTTGTGCTCGGCGGCCTCTCGTTCAAACCGCTCCTTGGCGCGTGCTTCGATCTTGGCGCGGGCCTGCGCAAGCTTCGCTAAACGCTTCTCGCGGCGCGCCAATTCGTCTGGGATCGACATGCCATCGGGAACATCGGCGTGATCCGCGGCTTCGGCCCGCGCCAGCAACTCGGCCACTTCGGCCTTCAATTGCGCCTCGATCTTGCCCGCGTGCTCATACGAAAGCGCACTGTGCCGGCTGGCATTGGCGTGAATCTTCGTGCCGTCGAGCGCCACCGTGCCCAGCTTGAGCATCCCTATCTCGCGCGCCAGTGCCAGCACCTGCACGAACAGCCCTTCGATCTCCTTGAGAAAGCGCCGCCGAAACGTCGCGATCGTGTCGTGATCGGGATGGTCGTTTGCCGCGATGAAGCGGAACGCCACCGAATCGTACGTCGCACGCTCCAGCTTCCGGCTGGAAAACACGCCTGTGGCGTAGCCGTAAACCAGAATGCCCAACAGCAGTGCTGGGTGATAGGACGCCGATCCCGTGCCCCGATAGCTCCGGCTCATCGCCGACAGGTTAAGCCCGTCAATTACCTCAACGACGAACCGCGCCAGATGTCGCTCCGGAAGCCAGTCATCCACCGACGGCGGCAGAAGGAATCCAGTCTCGCGGTCAATCGTACGGAAATTGCGCAAAAGCGTGCCACCCAGTGAGGAAGAAAGGCCGAATCAATGCAAAGATTCTACCCAACCCCGCTAAGTCCGACAGGCTGCTAGGCAACCCCGCCATCCCGAGCCAGTCGATGCCAGACAAAACTTTCCAAACAGCACGCTGCGGAAACGGACGGACTAAGCGGACCAAGCGGACGAAGCGGGGTCTAATTGCGACCCCCGTCAACGCGACCTTGGGAGTTGATCTCATACTCCCTTCACCTTTAGGCACGATCCTTGGTCCGCTTAGTCCGTTCCTTTCCGCAGGTACGGGCGGAAAATTATTCTTGGCCCGATCAACCCGGGGGGCCGCCCGGCTGTCGAGCAGGGCAGTCGTCATCTTGGCGTCGCCGGAGGTCCGGAGGTGCCGGAGGTATTCGCCGCCGTTTCACCCTAAGACATCTCAAAT
>DATKIP010000004.1 GCA_035544015.1 Candidatus Saccharimonadia bacterium | reverse complement strand
GCCGGCAACGCCGGCTCCCTTAGTCTTTTTCGGACTTTCAATGCCGGCCATGCTTGAATCGACAAACATCAATGACGCGGAGGACAAATGATCGATCATATCGGTTTCCCCGTCTCCGATTATCCACGCTCGAAGTCCTTCTACCAGAAGGCGCTGGCGCCGCTCGGCTACACGTTGATCATGGAGATCGCAGAGACCGAAAGCGGAAGCCCGGCCTGTGGATTTGGCAAAAACGGCAAGCCCGATTTTTGGATCGGCGGTGAAGGCGGGCTCAAGGGCGTCCTGCACGTGGCGCTCGCCGCCGACAATCGCGCAACGGTCGACGCCTTCTACCGCGCAGCGCTAGCGGCCGGCGGCACGGACAACGGCGCGCCGGGGGTGCGAGCGCATTATCATCCGAGCTATTACGGCGCCTTCGTGCTTGATCCCGACGGGCACAATGTCGAGGCGGTGTGTCACTCGCCGGCGTGAGCCACGACGCGCGGGCCTCGACAGCGAGCGGCCGAGAACCGTGCTGCGACTTCTAAAAGATGGCGGAAAAACCGATCAGCGGCAGCCCCTTACCGATCGCTAGTGGTGGCGATGTTAAACAAGACGGGGTGTGAACGCCCGGCGGTTGCGCTGCGACGAATCCAGGCATCGTGCAATTTGCTCGAGGGAGGCCTTCTACCGAGTCCCATTGATCAGAACCCGTGGGCCCATTGGCGCAGTCCGATGGACATGATGCGCCAGGGCTGATCGACGAGCGTGTTCCATGCCGCACAACAGTGGTCGACGAGATCGTCGTAGGATTTGAAGACTCGGTTTGAGAGCCAGTTGTCACGCATGAACTGCCAGACATTTTCAACCGGGTTGAGCTCGGGGCACTTCGGCGGCAGCAGAATGATGGTGATGTTGGCCGGCACGAGGAGACGCGTGGACAAGTGCCAGCCGGCTTGGTCGACCAGGAGGACGGCGTGGGCAGCGGGCGCGACGGTTGCGGCGATCTCGGCGAGGTGCAAGTTCATCGCCTCGGTGTTGCAGCCCGGCATGATCAGGGCTGCACCCTTGCCCTGCTTCGGGCACACTGCACCGAAGATGTAGGTGGAAGCGGTCCGTTGGTCACGAGGTGCGCTTGGACGGGTGCCGCGCTTGGCCCAGCGGCGGGTGATCTTGTTCTTCTGACCGATGCGGGCCTCGTCGGCGAACCAGATTTCTATCTTGTCGCAGTCAAGCGCCTTCTTGCGCGCAATGGCCTCCAGGCGCGCGGGAAAGCTTTTTTAAAATCTTCGATCGCGCCCTCCACTTGCGCATGGTGACGCGGTCGGGCCGAGAGTTTGCGGTAGCCCATGGCTCGCAGCTCCCGGCTGAGCGTCTGCTTTGCGATCGTGATGCGGAATTCCTCGAAAATCCATTGCGACAGATCGATCAGCCGCCAGCGCACCACGCCGTGCACCGCCGGGATCGGGCCACTCTCGATCATGCGGGCGATGGCCTGCCGCTGAGTGTCGTTGAGCTTGGACGGCTGTCCCGGCGACTTGCCATCCAGGAGACCGTCAGGACCGCGGGCGTTGAAGCGCAACACCCAATCCCGGATGATCTGAAGCCCGACACCGCCGATCTTCGCCGCCTCAGTGCGTGTTGTCCCATCGTAGATCGCTGCGAGTGCCAAAAACCGGCGAGCCTGAGGTCCGTCTTTGGTCTTTCTTGCCAAACCGCGAAGCTGTGACGCATCAAAATCCCGGCGCAATGGTATCGGAGCCGACATGACGAACCTCCTGGGTTCGCCATGTTGAATCTGACTCGCATCCACAGGGGAATCGCCCACGAGTCACAATTTCAGGGACCTGGTACCGAGTCCCATTGATCAGAACCCGTGGGCCCATTGGTGCAGTCCGATGGACATGATGCGCCAGGGCTGATCGACGAGCTCGGTTTGAGAGCCAGTTGTCACGCATGAAATGCCAGACATTTTCAACCGGGTTGAGCTCGGGGCACTTCGGC
>DATKIP010000003.1 GCA_035544015.1 Candidatus Saccharimonadia bacterium | reverse complement strand
GCATCTTGAGCACCGCCTTGGCATGGCGCGCGTCAATGCAGATCACTGGCAGGCCAAGTCGCTTAAGCTCAGTCCAAAGCCACGTGGATGTCGGTCCGGTCTCGAGGCCGATACGTACCGCGCCCGGCGCCTTTGACCGCATGTAAACTGAGATCGCCTCAGGATCTGAATCGACGATGCCCTCTCGCACGACCGATCCCGACTGGTCCACCACACAGATCGATGTTTGCTTCAACGACACGTCCAGTCCGACATAGTACTCCATTGCCGCTCTCCATCGTTGCGAGGCCACATGAGGCCGGCCTCATACGTTCCTGGAGAGCTGATTCCCTTGCCTTTGTCTGGCTCGATCCCGGAATTACCCCATGTTGCAAAAGTCGGTTGAGAGAGGCCACGAGGCGTGATTCCGTAGTGTTGACGCGAATCGCGACGAGGTCGATCCATGATGGGCCGTCTGAAGAGTGACCAAGGTCAACTGTTCTACGAGTTTCATCTTGGCGACGCGATTCCCGAAGATCACCTGGTGCGGAAGATCGATGCTGCTCTCGATCTTTCGTGGCTTCACAGCGAGCTTGCATCTCATTATTCGTCCATGGGTCGCCCGTCGATCGATCCGGAGCTGATGATCCGGATGCTGATCGTAGGGTATGTCTTTGCGATCCGCTCGGAGCGGCTGCTCTGCCGTGAAGTGCAGGTGAACCTCGCCTATCGCTGGTTCTGCAAGCTCGGTATCGAGGATGCTATCCCGGATCATTCGGCGTTCTCGCGGGCCCGCAATGAGCGCTTCCGCGAGGGAGATGTCTTTCGTCGCGTATTCGAACGTGTCGTCGAGGCGTGCATTGCGGCCGGTCTGGTTGGTGGCGAAGGTTTTGCGGTAGACGCGAGCCTGATCCAGGCAGATGCCAACAAGCAGCGCTCGATCGCGGGGCGGGATTGGCGCAGGGATCGCGATCCGGCGAGGTCAAGCCGCGCGGTGAAGGAGTATCTGGCAACCCTCGACGACACGGCGTGGGGCGCCGCCAGCGAGGTTGTCCCGAAGTTCGTCTCACCATCCGATCCCGCCGCCCAGTGGACCGGCGCTCACAAGGGGCCGGCATTCTTTGCTTACTCCGACAATTATCTCATCGACGTGAAGTTCGGCGTCATCGTTGACGTCGAGGCATCCCGCTCCATTCGCCAGGCCGAGGTCGGCGCGGCGAAGACCATGATCGAACGAACAGAGCAGCGCTTCGGCCTCAAGCCAGAGCGGCTTGTCGGGGATACCGCTTACGGGGCAGCTCCGATGTTGAACTGGCTGGTCGAGGATAAAGGCATCGCGCCACATATCCCCGTGTTCGACAAGTCGAAGCGGGACGATGGCACCTTCTCGCGCAGCGACTTTCGGTATGATCCGACCAGCGACGTCTACCACTGCCCGGGCGGAAAGCGCCTCGGAACGAGCGGCACCGTGCACGAGGGCAAGACGCTTCTGTATCGTGCGAGCAAGCTCGACTGCGATGTATGCCCGCTCAAACCGCAGTGCTGCCCAAAAGAACCATCGCGCAAGATCCCGCGCGACATACATGAACACGCCCGGGACGTCGCCCGGTCGTTCGCCGGTACCCAGGGCTTCGAGACGTCGCGACGTGAGCGCAAGAAGATCGAGATGCGGTTTGCGCACCTGAAGCGCATCCTTAAGCTCGGTCGACTTCGACTGCGTGGTCCACGAGGCGCCCAGGACGAGTTTGTTCTAGCTGCCATCGCTCAGAACCTGCGGCGGCTCGCGTCATTGGTTGCGCGACCGCCACCGGCAGAAGTTCTGTGCATCGCGTAGAGTTGGAGTTGCGTAAAAAGCGTCAGGGCCGGCGGCTTAAAGCCGCCGCCCCTAACAAAAGGCCAAACGACCCGATCCCTTGCATCCGACTTTTGCAACA
>DATKIP010000002.1 GCA_035544015.1 Candidatus Saccharimonadia bacterium | reverse complement strand
TCAAAATCCTAGTCCACCTAAGCCCTGTCACTGCTTACAGCAAATCCATTACTTGTCTGATCGTGAATGCTTTTGGATTTTTCTTCAGAAAAGTCCGACTGCCAGGACAGTCTGACAACAATTGTATGAACGGCACAGGAGAGAGCGAGTGATGACGTTATGAACGCGAGTGGGTGTTAGTTGTTCGAGTCCGTTTAATCCTGCTCAGGACGTCCTCATACCTTCAAACACCTCTGTTTTTCGGTAAAGATTTTCGCTTTTTTGGTTTTTTTCAAATTTTGTTCTGTCTGTTTTTGTTTCATCGTTTTGTTTCTGTGGCTGCCTATTCTTCCTGTTTCGTTGCTTTGTTTAGACCGGCGTTACAGGAACGATGACAGGGGGGACTACGAGTCAAGGACGAGTTAGGAGACGCAGTCTTAAACCTCTTGCCTGTTATTAGAAACCACTCGCGTTCATAATGTCATCACTCGCTCACTCCTGTGCCATTCATACAATTGTTGTACACCTGGTCTCTGGCAGGTGGACTTTCTGTTCAAAAAGTCCTATGGTATTCATGGAATAATTAGGAGATTAGATAGGTTAGAAATAGGGGTTTGGAGGGGTCTGAAATAGGGGAAAATTCCTGGTAAAGTCCAGTTAAAAACCCTGCATAAGTCGGTCAAAAACCCCTAGTTTTGGCAAAAAACCCTGCATAAGTCGGTTGGAAACCCCTAGTTTTGGCAAAAAACCCTGCATAAGTCCAGTCCTGGGGGGTGTCAAAAAACACTGTTTTTCCATACCCGATTTTTTGGCTACGATAAGTCCGAGTGAAAAAAGTGCACTTTTTTTGCCTGGAAGTCGCTGTTTCTCTGGTGAAAACAGTGGAAAAATGTTTCCGGTCGACGTTTTTTTTTACGGGGGGGTGGCATACAGGGCTTTTTTCTTAACTTCCCACAACAAGCTAATAAGGTATTGTTTAGAGACTACACCTACCTACAGGGATTTCCCCCATGGAACTGGACTTTACCAGGGTTTTTTGCCAAAACCAGGGGTTTCCAACCGACTTATGCAGGGTTTTTGACAGGTTTCCAACCGACTTATGCAGGGTTTTTTTGTCACTTTTTTGGACCTGGAAATCCCCTAAAAAACCCCTAATAATTAGCTTTCAAGCTGTCCAGGTTTTCATCCAAACCCGTCCAGTTTCTAGCTAATCCTTAGGACTTTTTCCCTAGATTTCAGACCTATCAAAATCCTAGTCCACCTAAGCCCTGTCACTGCTTACAGCAAATCCATTACTTGTCTGATCGTGAATGCTTTTGGATTTTTCTTCAGAAAAGTCCGACTGCCAGGACAGTCTGACAACAATTGTATGAACGGCACAGGAG
>DATKIP010000001.1 GCA_035544015.1 Candidatus Saccharimonadia bacterium | reverse complement strand
ACGAGGAGTTGGAAGACATAGAGGGCAAAGACGAGGGACGGGCGAAAGCTGTCCTCGAAGCCAGACAAGCCAGCAAAGATGCGAAACACAAGCTGAGGGTGATCGAGCGAGATGGGTAGCGAAGGAACCGCCTCGCGCGCTCCCGACGACGGAACCGGATGAACTTCGTTATGTTTGTCTTTGGAAGAGGGGTTAGGAGAAAAGCACTATGAAGACACATTCTGGTCTGCCCCCTGAGAAGTGGTCCTCCCTGATGTATGGCTTATGGCCTGATGGAGGACTGAAGAATGGCAAGGAAGCGACACACTGCGGAAGAGATCGTCACGAAGCTGCGGCAGGTTGATGTGCTGGTTTCGCAGGGCCGTCCGATCGCGGAAGCGGTTCGGACGATAGGTGTGACGGAAGTAACGTACTATCGCTGGCGCTCGGAATACGGTGGCCTGAAGGGCGACCAGGTCAAGCGGCTCAAGGAGCTGGAGACTGAGAACAGGCAATTGCGTCGTGCGGTCTCTGATTTGACGCTAGAAAAGCTGATCCTCAAAGAGGCCGCCTCGGGAAACTGGTAAGCCCCGCCCGCCGCCGTGCCTGTGTGGATCATGTCATTGCCAAGCATGGTGTCTCCGAGCGCCTTGCGTGTCGGGTTCTTGGCCAGCATCGATCCACACAGCGCAAGATACCAACGATGCGAGATGATGAGGCGGCTCTGACCGCCGCGATCATTGCGTTCGCCACCGAGTACGGCCGTTACGGTTATCGACGGATCGCAGCCATGCTGCGGGACGCCGGGTGGGTGGTGAACATCAAACGCGTCGAACGGATCTGGCGGCGGGAGGGGCTGAAAGTTCCGCAGAAGCAGCCGAAGAAAGGCCGGCTGTGGCTCAATGACGGATCGTGCATCCGTCTGCGGCCGCTATATCCCAATCATATCTGGTCCTACGACTTCGTCGAGGATCGAACCCACAACGGGAGGAAGTACCGCATGCTCAACGTCATCGATGAGTTCACGCGCGAATGCCTGGCAATCCGTGTGAACCGAAAGCTTAGGTCGACCGATGTGATCGACGCGCTCTCAGACCTGTTCATCCTGCGTGGAATCCCTGGGCACATTCGTTCCGACAATGGCCCGGAGTTCGTCGCCATGGCCGTCCGCGAGTGGATTGCCGCCGTTGGAGCCAAGACCGCCTACATCGAGCGAGGCAGTCCATGGGAGAACGGCTACTGTGAAAGCTTCAACTCGAAGCTCCGTGACGAATTGCTCAACGGTGAAATCTTTTACACTCTGCAAGAGGCCAAGGTGATCATCGAGAACTGGAGACGGCACTACAACACTATTCGTCCGCACTCTTCGCTCGGCTACCGACCACCGGCACCGGAGGCCTTCATGCCCGCGCGTCCGGCTCCGCAATCCGGCCCAGCCGCTCCGCACGCGCTCACGCTGGCACCGCGCCCATCCCTAAACTAACATCCCCACCGGACCACTCGATCGGGGCAGGCCGCAAGGATCGCGTGATAAGCGCGCCCCGCGGTACGTACATTGTTACTGGGCTAAATCCCCCGCTTGAGGGGCAGCAACCCGAATATCGCATTCGACATTTCAGTGAAGAGTTCGAGCGGGTCGCAATGGAAAGCGAGTAGTCCCTAGCGAGTCTGAACATGGCCAGAGATGATGATGATCCCC